>DATLZY010000063.1:0-24147 GCA_035573755.1 Candidatus Acidiferrales bacterium | reverse complement strand
CGAGTGCGACGAGACCACCTTCGGTGGCGCGCACAAGGGCAAGCGCGGCTGGGGCGCGGCCGGCAAGGTGATCGTGTTCGGGCTCGTCAAGCGCAATGGCTGCGTCAAGGCGATGCCGATCCCGGCCCATGACCGGGTATCGGTCATGCGCGAGATCGAGGCGCACACCCGCCAGGGCGCGCTCGACTACACCGACACGAGTGGCAGGCCTACGCCACGCTGAAGCTGCGCGGCGAGCACATGATGATCCGCAAGGAGAAGGGACGGCCCGCCGGGCGGGATCACATCAACGGCATCGAAGGCTTCTGGAGCCATGCCAAGAACGGGCTCTACAGGTACCGCGGCGTGCCCTGCCAATCCTTCCACCTGTATCTGGCTGAGGTTGGCTACCGGTTCAATCACCGGCACGAAGACCTGCAACCCTTGCTGTACAAGCTTCTCAGGCAGATCTCGATCCATGAACTACGTCCCCTTCTGGTCCGGAAAGGCTAGGAATTACCTTTTGGAAACCGTGACTTGGCACGCAGTGGTGAGCAGAATGACCGTCGAGCGGGGCGTTGACGCATGAATCCGGGCATCATTGCGGCATTGGGCGCCGCCGCCCTGTTTGGGATCAGCATGCCGCTGGCCAAACTTCTGTTGGGACACGCTGCCCCGGCCATGCTGGCTGCGCTCATGTATCTGGGTTCGGGGATCGGGCTGTGGGGCTTGCGTCGTCTGCGGCGGCAAAGGACGAGCCTGCCGTCGCTGAGGGGGGAGAGGCGCTGGCTGGCCGGCGCAATTCTTTGCGGCGGCATCATGGCGCCGGTATTGCTGATGAGCGGTTTGGCGGCGATGCCTGCCTCCGATGCGGCGTTGTTGCTCAATGCCGAAGGGGTACTGACTACACTGCTCGCCTGGTTCGTCTTCCGGGAGGCTTTCGATCGCCGCATCGCGCTGGGCATGCTTGCCATTGCGGCCGGGGCGATGACCTTGAATTGGCCGGCTGGGGGCGTGATGGAATTTGCCCGGTTCTGGCCTGCTGCGGCCGTGCTGGGTGCTTGCCTGGGCTGGGCCATCGATAACAACCTGACTCGCAAGGTGGCGTTGGTCGATGCCGCCTGGATCGCGATGGTCAAGGGACTGGCTGCCGGCATCACCAACCTCTTCATGGCCCACATGCTGGGCGAAACAGGGCCGAGGGCGGGTGTCGTCCTGAGCGCCATGGTGCTGGGTTTTCTGGGGTATGGCCTCAGTCTCAGTCTGTTCGTGGTGGCTTTGCGGCATCTGGGGACGGCGCGTACCGGCGCCTATTTTTCAGTGGCGCCTTTCATCGGCGCGGTACTGGCTGTGCTGCTGCTGGATGATCCGGTCACCTTGGCCTTGCTGGTGGGCGGCGGACTGATGGCGGTGGGCGTGGCGCTGCATCTCGCCGAGCGTCATACCCACCTGCATCGCCACGAGCCCATCGCGCATGCCCATGAGCACATCCATGGCGTCGGCGACCTGCATCATCAGCATGCGCACGTGCCGCCCGTGCTGCCGGGGACGCGCCACAGCCATTGGCATCGCCATGCGCCGCTGGAGCATGTTCACACGCATTATCCGGATGCGCATCACACCCATTCCCACTGAAAGACCTCGCATGCAACCTCAGTCCTCCCAGCGCATGGCCTGCAAGGGCAGAGCAAGTGTGTCGGGAACTAGGATGGTATCTCGGGCGTTGGGATCCGTTTCGGGATGGTCGAGGCTATAGTGCAGCCCGCGACTCTCGCGGCGACCCAGCGCGCTGCGCACGATCAGCTCCGCCACGGTCGCCAGATTGCGCAATTCCAGCAGATCGGGGTCGCTGCGCTGTCGTTGCCATTGCGCTTCGGTTTCGCTGCGAATCAGCGCGATGCGCCGCTGCGCCCGTTGCAAGCGCTCGTCGCTGCGCACGATGCCGACGTAATCCCACATCGCCCGGCGCAATTCCATCCAGTTGTGGTGGACGGTCACGTTCTCCGTAGACGATCGCGCGGATGGCGGAGGTGGTTCGTCCTCCTGGACGTCGGCCATGGACAACTGCGGCAGACGGGCACGAATGTCGTCGGCGGCGGCCTCGGCAAAGACGAAGCATTCCAGCAGTGAATTGCTGGCCATGCGATTGGCGCCGTGCAGGCCGGTGTGGGCGGTTTCCCCGATCGCATAGAGGTTCTTGAGATCGGTGCGTGCACGCAGATCGGTCACCACGCCGCCGCAGGTGTAGTGCGCGGCGGGTACCACGGGCAAGGGCTGCTCGGTCATGTCGAGCCCCAGGGCCAGGCATTGGGCGTAGATGGTGGGGAAATGCGTGCGGATGAACGCGGCGCCGCGGTGGCGGATGTCGAGATACACGCAGGGGATGCCCAGCCGTTTCATTTCGTGATCGATGGCGCGCGCCACGATGTCCCGTGGCGCCAGATCGCCGCGCGGATCGAAGCCGTCCATGAAGGCCGTGCCGTCGGGCAGCAGCAAGCGCCCCCCTTCGCCGCGCACGGCTTCGCTGATGAGGAACACACGCGAGCCCTGGGCCGGCAGATAAAGGCAGGTGGGGTGGAATTGCATGAACTCGAGATTGGCGACGCGACAACCGGCGCGCCAGGCCATGGCGATGCCATCGCCGGTCGCGACTTCGGGATTGCTTGTGTATAAATAGGCGCGGCTGGCGCCGCCGGTGGCAAGGGCGGTGCTGCGCGCGTGCCAGGCATCCACGACGCCGGTGTCCCGGTTCAGCAGGAGGGCGCCGCAGCAGGCTCGTTCCCCGCGCAGCGTCCCCGCGCCGGTGATGAGGTCGACGGCCATGTGCCGCTCCAGCAATCGGATGCGCGGATGCGCCCGGCAGGATGCGAGCAGGACATCCGAAACGGCTTTCCCCGTAGCGTCCGCGGCATGGACGATCCGCCGATGGCGATGGCCGCCTTCCCGCGTGAGGTGCAGAGTCCCTGTTGAGTCCGTGCGAGTGAAGGCGACGCCCAGTGTGCTCAGCCAGGCAATGGCGGATGCGCCACGTTCCGCCGTGAAACGGACCGCAGCGGGGTCGCAGAGACCGGCACCGGCGATCAGCGTATCCTCGACGTGTGCCTCGACCGAGTCTTCGACGTCCAGCACGGCCGAGATACCACCCTGGGCGTATGTGGTACTGCTCTCATGGGAACTGGCTTTGCACACTACCGTCACCTCGCAGTGAGGCGCCAGGCGCAATGCAAGCGAGAGCCCGGCGGCGCCACTGCCGATGATGAGAACGTCTGTCGTGTGGGTGGTCATCGCAGAAATGGGAAACGGCTGATAGAATCGCCCACCAGTATGGATGGCGGGCCCACGGAGCTGAGGGCCTACTAACTATAAGCCGCTTTTTTGATCGAAAGAACGAACTCTCCCGATTTTCGCCTGTCTAGTGGGCAAGCGATGACCGGGGGCCGGAGTGATGCCCCCGATGGGCGATGCAGCTGCAGTTGACCAGGATCTGGTGAGGCGGGTCCAGCGGGGCGACAAGACGGCTTATGATCTACTGGTGCGCAAGTACCAGCATAAGGTGATCAAGCTGGTGTCCCGCTATGTGTATGACCCGAGCGATGCGCACGATGTGGCCCAAGAGGCTTTCATCAAGGCGTATCGGGCCTTGCCGGGATTCCGCGGTGACAGTGCGTTCTATACGTGGTTGTACCGGATCGCGATCAATACCGCCAAGAATTATGTGGCGGCGAGGAGTAGGGTGCCGATCAGTGCAGCGTCGGAGTTTGGTAACGAGGATTCGGAGGTCGATTTCTCCTCCCGGTTGAGCGATATCGACACGCCGGAAGCGCTGTTGCTCTCCCAAGAGGTGCGCCGAACCATCCTGTCGGCGATCGACGCCTTGCCGCAGGATTTGCGGACCGCACTGATCTTGCGGGAAATCGAGGGCATGAGTTATGAAGAGATTGCCCAAACGATGGACTGCCCGGTAGGTACGGTCCGGTCTAGGCTGTTTCGAGCGCGGGATACCATCGATGCCGAGCTCAAGAAAATCGAGGGATTGACCTGAATCATGAATGACAAGACCACGCAGTCAGGATCCACGAGTCAGCCGTTTGGGCAGTCCGTCGACAGGGTTGACGAATTCGCTGCGGACATGTCTGCCTGGATGGATGGTGAGTTGAGCGGGGCACGGGCTCGCCTCGTTGCCCAGGGGATGGCGGCGGATGCGGCCAAGCGATCGCAATGGGGGCGTTATCATCTGATCGGGGACGTGCTGCGCGACAATCTTCCGGCGTCTGGAATCGTGGATATCTCTTCAGCCGTCAGGGCTGAAATCGAGAAGGATGAACTGGCCATCCGGACTGCCCGGGTTCCGTTTGGGAGCCATCCTCGCATATGGGGCTTGGCGGCATCCCTGGTTTTGGCTTCGGTTGTGCTCTTCAATTCATGGCAACGCCCGGGCTCATCCACTGCCAATATCGCTACCGGCTCCGATGCGACTACTCCCGTGGTCGTCGCAACGGCTGCTGATGCGGGAGATGACCTCGCTGACACGATCGAACTCGATCAGTATCTTCGCAACCATACGCTGGCCTTGGTGGACACTGGGGAGCCGGCACGCATGCTGCCCTATCTCAGCATGGCCGAATCGGCGGTCGAGCCCGTTTCAGCTGCCGCTCCGTGAGGTCCGCCATCCTCAGCGCGCAGGCTGTCTTCCTGCTCCTTTCCCTGTGCGCTACTGCATCCTTTGCCCGGGCCGGGGAAGCGCCGCAGGAGTGGATCCTGCGCACGGTCAAGGCCTATAGCCAGTTGAGTTACGAGGGTACTTTCGTCTACCAGAAGAACGGCTCCCTCGAAACGATGCAGGTGATTCACTCGCCGGAAAAGGAAGGCCAGACACGTCTGGTCGCACTCAATGGCGAAATGAACGAGATCCATCGCCGGGGTGGGCAGATGACCCGCTACCTACCCGAGCGTGGGCTGATGATCGAGGGGCTCCGCTGGAGCAACCCTTTTTTTTCGGCCCAGCCTGAGGACATGGGCCGGCTGACTGCTCATTACGGTCTCGAGCTGGGTCCTGTGGACCGCGTGGCGGGGCGGGTCTGCCAACGACTGCAGGTACGGCCCCGTGACGGCTATCGCTACGGCTATCGGCTCTGCGTCGACCGGGAAACCGGGCTGATCCTGCACGCGCAGATGATCGGCGAGAATAACCACATTCGCCAAGAGGTGATGTTCACAGCGTTGACGGTGAAGGATCGCATCGACTCGCGGCGTCTGGCGCCTGCGATGGACACGTCCAAGCTGAAGCGTGAAGTCGTGAAAACGAATACAGACGCCACGCGGGCAATGGATGAGCGTCGCTGGGATGTGTCCGATCCGCCGCCCGGTTATCGATTGGTCTTCGGGGCTGATCATGTTGCCGCCACCGGTGGCGGACAAGAACATTTGGTATACAGCGACGGCCTGTCGGCCATATCGGTCTTCATCGACACCGGCCCCTTGCGCGGCAAACCCATCGTCGGCCAGACCAGTCGCGGCAGCATGAATGCCTACGGGGATGTCCGCGACGGGCATCAGGTGCTGATCGTGGGCGAGGTTCCGTATGCGGCACTGAAGGCCATGGCCGATTCGCTGCGCCGTCGCCCATGATGGCGTGAGGTGGATCGCGTCGGGTTGCCGTTCCGGCTGCGCAGGCGTGCCCTTGTCCTCGGCACCCTGCCGGGCAGCGGGTCGATGGCGTAGAATCAGGCCCTTTGGCGTTTGGCGGTTTGCCCCTCGATGAAGCTGCAATTGACCCTTTACACCCGGCCCCGTTGCGGGCTGTGCGACCTCCTCCACGAAGATCTGCTGGCCCTGTGTCGCGACCGGGCGGTGGCGATCGTTCCCATCAATGTCGATAGTGATCCCGATCTCAAGGCCCGCTACGGTGTCCGCATTCCGGTCGTGGTCGGCGACGGGACTGTATTGTGTGAAGGCCGGCTGGATGCATCTGCCGTGCGCGCCTTTTTGGATCGGCACGTGCCGATGGCAGGGACCGCCTGACGATCATGCAGTCACGTACGCGCAATTTTTCCATCATCGCCCATATCGACCATGGCAAGTCGACCCTGGCCGACCGTTTCATCCAACTCTGCGGTGGCTTGAGCGACCGCGAAATGCAGGCGCAGGTGCTCGACTCCATGGATCTGGAGCGCGAGCGGGGCATCACCATCAAGGCGCAATCGGTGACCCTGCCCTATCGCGCGCGCGACGGGCAGACCTACCAGCTCAATCTCATCGACACGCCCGGCCACGTCGATTTTTCCTACGAGGTGTCCCGCTCGCTCGCTGCCTGCGAGGGAGCGCTGCTCGTGGTGGATGCTGCGCAGGGGGTGGAAGCCCAGAGCGTGGCCAACTGCTATACGGCGCTGGATCAGGGGCTGGAAGTCGTGCCGGTCCTGAACAAGATCGATCTGCCGCAGGCCGACCCCGACCGGGTGGCGCAGGAAATCGAGGATGTTATTGGCATCGACGCCCATGATGCCCTGCAGGTGAGTGCCAAGACCGGCCAAGGCGTCGCGGATTTGCTCGAGGCCGTTCTGGCGCGCATCCCGCCGCCCCAGGGCGACCCCGATGCGCCGCTGCAGGCGCTGATCATCGACTCTTGGTTTGACAATTTCGTCGGCGTGGTGTCCCTGATCCGTGTCGTCAACGGGCGCGTCAGTGCCGGTGACAAGGTGATGATGATGTCGAGTGGGCGCAGCTATGCCGGCGCCCGGGTGGGCGTCTTCACGCCCAAGATGGTCGACCGCCCGTGCCTGGAGACGGGTGAAGTGGGATATCTGATCGCGGGTATCAAGGAGATCGACGGTGCTCCGGTCGGCGACACCGTGACCTTGGCCGATCGCCCGTGTGCCGAGCGCCTGCCGGGTTTCAAGCAGGTGCAGCCGCGCGTGTTCGCCGGGCTCTATACCGTGAACACCGACGACTATGAGCATCTGCGCGAGGCGCTGCAGAAGCTGCGCCTGAACGATGCGGCGTTGCACTTCGAGCCGGAGACCTCCACCGCATTGGGGTTCGGGTTCCGCTGCGGTTTCCTGGGGATGCTCCACATGGAGATCATCCAGGAGCGCCTGGAGCGCGAGTACGACCTCGACCTCATCACCACCGCGCCAACCGTGGTCTACGAGGTGCTGACGCACGCTGGCGAACTGCTGCACGTCGACAATCCGTCCAAGCTGCCGCCGGTCAACGAGATGGCCGAGATCCGCGAACCCATCATCCAGGCCAACATCCTTTGCCCACAGGATTATGTCGGCGGTGTGCTGACCTTGTGTGAGCAGCGCCGCGGTGTGCAGATGAAGCTGCAATATCTGGGCAGCCAGGTCTCGATCGTCTATGAATTACCGCTGAGCGAGGTGGTGCTTGATTTCTTTGACCAGCTCAAGTCGGTCAGTCGGGGCTACGCCTCCTTCGATTATCATTTCGAGCGCTTCCAACCTGCCGATCTGGTGCGATTGGATCTGTTGATCAACGGCCAGCGGGTGGACGCCCTGTCGGTGATCGTGCACCGGGCGCAGGCCGCCTATCGCGGCCGCCAGCTCGCCGAGCGCATGCGCGATCTGATCCCCCGGCAGATGTTCGAGGTGGCGATTCAGGCTGCCATCGGCAGCCACATCATCGCGCGCACCACCGTCAAAGCGATGCGCAAGAACGTCACCGCCAAATGCTATGGCGGCGACATCACCCGCAAAAAAAAGCTCTTGGAAAAGCAGAAGGCAGGGAAGAAGCGTATGAAACAGATCGGCAAGGTCGAGGTGCCGCAAGAGGCTTTCCTTGCCATTCTGGATGTGGGCAAGAAACCCGAGTGACAGCAGAAAAACCTTAGTTTGTTTAAGGAGTTTACATGCGAGCCGATTTCTCCCTGTTGCTCGTCATCCTCACGGTGATCACCGGGGTGCTGTGGGCGCTGGATCGCTACCGCTGGGAGCCGGCGCGGCGTCGCAGTGGTGGCGGGGGTCCGTCCGGGCTGGTCGAGTTCGGCAGGAGCCTGTTTCCCATCGTGCTGGCCGTATTCCTGGTCCGATCCTTCCTCGTCGAGCCATTTCGCATCCCCTCCGGCTCCATGGTGCCCACTCTGCTGACCGGGGATTTCATCCTGGTTAACAAACTCGCCTATGGTGTGCGGCTGCCACTTTTCAACACACGTCTGACGCCGTTTGGCTACCCTGAGCGCGGTGACGTGATGGTGTTCCGATTTCCCGAAGATCCGTCCAAGGACTTCATCAAGCGGGTCATCGGCCTGCCGGGGGATGAAATCGTCTATCGCGACAAGCAGGTCTACTTGAATGGCGAGCCCCTGCCGATAACCCCGAAGGGACGCTATACCGGTCCGGGCGTACCGGCCCGCTGGGAAACCTGGGAGTTCGAGGAACAGATCGGCGGTGTGACGCATCATCTGCTTACGACCACTGGCAGGCCGTCCTACAACATGCGCGCGGTTGTCCCCCCGGATCAGTATTTCGTCATGGGCGACAATCGGGACAACAGCGACGACAGCCGCCGTTGGGGGACCGTACCCGATGCCAACCTGGTGGGCCGTGCGTTTGCCATCTGGATGAATTGGGATTCCGATACCGGGATGCCATTGTGGTCGAGAATCGGCAAGAAGATTGAATGAACGGTTCCCTGCCCGCCGTGTCGGGGGCGTCCCGGGGCGAATATGAAGGAGGGTGAACCGTGCAAGCCAAACACAGACAATGGGGCATCGGGTTGTTGAGCCTGATGATCTATATTGGCGCTGGGGGATTCGCCGTGTATACGGCGTTCGCGGTGTTGCCGGTTTACATGGAATACTTAGAGGTCCGCTCCTCGGTCAACTCGCTGAGTCAAGGGGTGAGTGAATCCGATCTCAACGCAAGGCGCCTGAAGGATCTCCTGCTGCGCCGTTTCCAGATCAACTCGATCCAGCATGCCAAGGCCGACAACATTGTGGTGGTTCCTGGGCAGCACGGCTTTGAGGTTGCTGTAGACTACGAGGTTCGAATCCCCTGGGTCGCCAACATCGACCTCGTGATGAAGTTTCGACATGCGACCCAGGTGGAGCGACTGTGAGGACGCCGCTGGACCAACTCTCGGATCGACTAGGATATCGCTTCCGGAATCCCGAGCTGCTCGACGCTGCACTGACGCATCGCAGCGTCGGGCGCCGCAACAACGAGCGGCTGGAATTCCTCGGTGATGCGCTGCTCAATTTCGTGATCGCTCGCGCTTTGTACGATCGTTGTCCGCAGGCGTCGGAGGGGGTTCTGAGCCGTCTGCGCGCCAGCTTGGTGAAAGGCGATACGCTGGCTGCCATCGCCCGTGACCTTGATCTTGGTCGCAGCATGCGTTTAGGCGCCGGCGCGCGCAAGACTGGCGGGCATCGCAGCAAATCCATATTGGCAGACGCGCTGGAGGCGGTGCTGGGCGCCGTCTGTCTCGACGGCGGGACCGAGGCGGGCACGGACGTGGTCCAGCGCTTGTTCGCGGATCGTCTGGCGAATCTTCCGGCTGAGGGCGAGCTCAAGGATCCCAAGACACGGCTGCAGGAGTACCTCCAGGCGCAAGCCGCGTCGCTGCCCATCTATCAGCTCGAAGCCGTGACCGGACCGGAGCACGAACAGCGCTTCGAGGTGCTGTGCCAGATTCCGGGAATTGATGCCTCGTTCAGAGGTGTGGGTAGCAGTCGACGCGAAGCCGAGCAACAAGCGGCTAGTCTGGCTCTTTTGAGCGTAACCGGTGGCTGAGCGCGGCATCCATCGCTGCGGCCGTGTTGCTCTGGTCGGTCGCCCGAACGTGGGCAAGTCGTCCCTGCTCAATCGCTTGCTTGGGCAGAAGATCAGCATCGTCACGCACAAGGCGCAGACCACCCGCCATCGTATTCTGGGCATCCATAATCTGCCTGGCGCGCAGATCGTATTCATCGACACGCCCGGCATTCATCGTGCCGGCAATGCACTGGGGCGGTATATGGTCCAGGTTGCGTGGGGCGCGGTGGAGGATGCCGATATCGTGGTGCTGGTGTCTGATGCGGCGCGGTGGACCGATCAGGATCAGGCGGTACTGGATGCCATCCGTGGGTGCGGCCGCCCGCTGGGGTGGGTCCTCAACAAGATCGACCGGGTGCAGCCGCGCAGTCGACTTTTGGCGCTGATTGCCGAAGGACAGCGGCGTGCGGATTTCACCTTTGTGGTGCCGTTTTCCGCCATGAAAGGTGACAATATTGCCGCCTTGGAGCAGGAACTGGTTCATCATCTCCCGGTCTCGCCGCCTGCGTTCGAGGAGGACATCCCCACCGATCGCAGCGAGCGCTTCCTGGCTGGCGAACTGTTGCGCGAGCAACTCCTCTTGCAGTTGCACGAGGAACTCCCCTACGGCATGACCGTCGAGGTGGAGCGCTTTGCACGCACCGAAACCGGGCTGGAGTTGGGTGCGGTCATCTGGGTCATGAAGGACACGCACAAGGGCATGGTGATCGGCCGGCAGGGAGAACAGCTCAAGCGCATCGGACGGGCCGCGCGTCTGGAGATCAGTCGGCAATGGCAGGAGCCTGTGTTCTTGAGCCTCTGGGTGAAGGTGCGCGAGAACTGGGCCGATGAACCGGCCGCGCTGACCCGTTTCGGCTACGACTGATGACGCTGCGCGCCACCCAGGTGCCGGCCTATGTTCTGCACGCCCGGGCCTATGGTGAAACCAGCCAGCTTGTGGAGCTGTTCACGCCCATTTCCGGACGGCTCGGTGTGCTCGCCAAGGGCGCGCGCGCGCGCCGTCGCCGCGTCGCCCTGCAACCGTTCCAGCCCATGCTGGTGTGCTGGAGTGGGCGTGGCGAACTGCCGGTGCTGACCGAATGGGAAGCGACCCGGCCGCCTTTTGCCTTGCGCGGCGAAGCCTTGCTGGGCGGTTTCTATGTCAATGAGCTCCTGTTGCGGTTGTGTCGGCGCCACGACGCGGACCCTGCGCTGTTCGCGGCGTATGGGCAGGTGCTGCACGACCTTGTGACCGCTGGCTGCCTGAGCAGCACACTGCGCCGTTTCGATAAAGCGCTGCTCGGCAGTCTAGGCGTCGAGCCGTCTTGGACGCGCGACTGCTTTGGCGAGGCGATTCGTGCCGAGCAATGGTATCGTTGTGCGCCTCAATCGCTGCCCCGGCCAATCATGGGGCCCGGGCGCGCACCGTGGGAGGTGAGGGGTGCGGCCCTGCTGGCGCTTGCGGTCGAGCCACTGGTGATTCCGGCTGACTGCCGGGCGGCTGTCAATGGCCTGTTCCGTGCGATGATTGCTGAGCAGCTGGGCAGTACACCGCTACGCACCCGCGCGCTGTGGCAGGCCATGCACGGCGCACCCGCACAGGCGCTCCAGCAATCAGGAGATTGATTTCGTCATGCATGCACCAGCCTTCCTTCCCGCCCTGGGGGTGAACATCGATCACGTGGCGACCTTGCGTCAGGCGCGGCGCACGGCCTATCCCGATCCGGTGCAAGCGGCGCTGATCGCCGAACAGGCTGGCGCTGACAGCATCACTGTCCATCTGCGCGAGGATCGGCGCCATATCCAGGACCGTGACGTTCGGCTGCTGCGGGAATTGATACAAACCCGGCTGAATCTCGAAATGGCGGTCACGGAAGAGATGTTGGCCATTGCCGTGGTGGTGGCCCCCCACGCTTGTTGCCTGGTGCCCGAGCGGCGTGAGGAACTGACCACCGAGGGCGGGCTGGATGTCCGGAGCCACGAGGCAGCGATCGCCGAGGCCTGTTGCCGTCTGGCCACGGCCGGCATCGAGGTGGCCTTGTTCATCGATCCGGACCCTGAACAGATCGCAGCCAGCCTGCGCACCGGCGCTGCAGCCGTGGAACTGCACACCGGCGGCTATGCGGATGCGACAAGTCCTGCCGAGCGCACGCGCGAACTGGCACGACTCGCGGCTGCAGCGGATTTGGCTGCGCAGGAGGGCCTCAAGGTGCATGCCGGACACGGTTTGAATTATCACAACATCGGGCCCGTGGCTGCGCTGACACCCATCGTCGAACTCAACATCGGTCACGCCATCGTGGCGCGGGCGGTGCTGACCGGCATGCCCGAGGCGGTGCGTGAAATGAAACGGCTGATGGTCGAGGCGCGGCGGGGGTGATCCTGGGGATTGGCACTGACATCGTCGCAGTGAGCCGGATACGTGCCGTGTGCGAACGACGCGGCGAGCGGTTTGCGCGGCGTATCCTGCACGCGGGCGAATGGTCCGGCTACCGCGATGCAGCCGATCCGGCGCGGCTGCTGGCGCGCCGTTTCGCGGCCAAGGAAGCCGTGGCCAAGGCGCTGGGAACCGGCTTTCGGAGCGGCGTGGGTCCGTCGCAGATCGAGGTCGTGCACGACGCGCAGGGTGCGCCTGGCGTGCGCTTGCACGGCGCCGCTGCAGATTGTGTCGCTGCACGAGGCCGGGCGCGCCTGTGGCTGAGTATCAGCGATGAGCGCGACTATGCGGTGGCTTATGCGTTGCTGGAATGGACTGCCACATGAGGCTCACCTGGTGTGTCCAGCGTCTCGGCCATGGCATCGGACAAGCGCTGAACCAGGGTGTGTATGTGTTCGCCGTGGCCACTCCCGCGCAGCTCGTTCTCCAGGGCCGCCGCGGCGGCCTTGAGGGTCGGCAGACGGCAAAAGGCGGCTGAGCCGTGGATCTTGTGCGCCAAGAACTGCAGGGCGGGACGGTCGCCCCTTCGTGCGGCGGCGATGAGTTCGCGCTGCTGATCGGCGAGGTCTGCCCGCAACATGGCCTGTAAGCCAACGTCCTGCAGCGGTGAGTCATCGTCAGTCCTTTTGCCGACGGCCTTGCGCCCGCCGATGCCGTACCGGGCTAAAAGATCCAGCAACTGATTTTCATCGACAGGCTTGACGAGGCAATCATCCATTCCCGCTGCACGAAATGCAGCCCAGTCCTCAGGAACTGCGTTGGCTGTGACGGCAAGGATGGTCGTGTGCTGCCCGGGCACTTCCAGTTGGCGCATGGCGCGTACCGCGTCCAGTCCGCTCATTACTGGCATGTGCACGTCCAGCAGCACGGCGCTATAGGCGCGCTGGGCGAAGGCTTCGACGGCCCCCTGACCATCGCTCACCTCGTCTACTTCTGCCCCTTGGCGCCGCAGCAGTGTTGCAAGCAGCCGCAGGTTGATCCGATTGTCATCGGCAACGAGCAGGCGATATCCATGGAGCAGACCGGCTGTCTGATCGCTACTGCCAATAGGCTTATGGGCTGCATCGTTCGGAATCAAGGGCTGACAGAGGCGGGCCTTCAGTTCGCGCCGACTCAGCAGTTTGGGCAGGCACGCCAATGCGCCAGCCGATCGGATCTGTTCGTGTAGTGTCTGGTCGAGTGAATTGATCAACGCGATGATATCGCAGCCCTCTGCGCGCAGGCTATGGAACTGCGCTTTGACTTCAGACAACACCAGGCCCTGTGCGTTGAGTCCGATGACGACCGTTGTCGGTTGCTCGTGGGCACGTTGCAGCAGATGTTGGAACGTTTCCGCTTCTTCGACCAGGAGGCCCCAGTTTTCCAGACAATGGCGCAAGGCCAGTCGACCAAGGGCGAAACCATCCCAGACCAATACCCGACGGCTTCTGGATGGTGCGGGCACCGCCGCGCTGCTTGGCTGATGGTTGGCTGGGCGCAGCGGAACGGTGAACCAGAATACCGACCCCTTTCCTGGTGTGCTGTCGAGCCCGATTTGCCCGCCCATTGCCCGGACCAGTCGCTCGGAGATGAACAGACCGAGGCCGGTACCCCCGAATTGGCGGGTGGCACGAGCATCGACCTGTGTGAAGGGCTGGAAGATTTGCTGCTGCTGCCGCGCATCGATTCCGATGCCCGTATCGGTGACCGTCAGGCGGATGACGATCCCGGTATCGGTTTTGTCCTCAAGCATTGCGCGCACCGTGATGTGGCCGTGCAGCGTGAACTTGACCGCGTTACCAATCAGGTTGGTCAGCACTTGGCGGACGCGGTGCACGTCGCCATGTACCCACTCCGGCACATCGCGGTAAATGAGAGCCACCAGCTCCAGTCGTTTGTCAAAGGCCATGGGCGCAAGCAGTTCAGTCACTTCCTCCACCAGTCGGTGCAGGTTGAAATCGAGCGGTTGCAGACTCAGTTTGCCGGCCTCGATGCGCGAAAAGTCGAGGATGTCTTCGATGATTCCCAGGAGATTCTCTGCGGACTGGCGGATGATGTCGGCATACTCCTGCGCGTCCTGGGGCAACCGTTTGTCCGCGAGCAGTCGGGCGAAGCCGAGGATGCCGTTGATGGGCGTGCGGATTTCATGGCTCATGTTGGCCAGAAATCGGGATTTGACACGACTGGCTTCCTCGGCGCGTTGGCGCGCGAGGTCCAGTTCCACGTTCTTGATTTCCAGTTCTTCCAGCGTGGTGCGCAGTTCGGCGTTCGATTGATAAATCTGACCTTGCAACTCTTGCCGAATCGCCAGCAAAGCATCGGCCATGGCGTTGATGCCGCGTTCCAGTGTGCCCAGCTCGCCGCCCGAAACCTCAGGCACACGCCGGGTGAGTTGTCCGCGCCGGAAGCTGCGCACCGCCCGGGTCAGGCGCAGGATCGGTACCACGATGTCGCGGCTGGTGCTGAGCGCGAGGAAATAACTGATCAGCAGGCCCACCCCGATGATCAGGGTGCCGTTGAACAAGACTTCCATCTGGCGCATGCGCGTCAGGGTGCGCGAGAGGCGGATGGTCACCTCGCCGAGAATATCGTCCTCGTTGGCCGCCGCCGGGATGGCACGAGTGAAGAGCGTCTCGTCGCGTTCGCTCACGCGGAGCCAGCGACTGAAGCGGGATGCATCTGCGAGCTCTTCCTGCGGCGGCCGGCTGCGACGCAACACGATTTCTCCGCGCCGGTCGGTGATGACAACATCCACCACACTGGGCGTGTCCAGCATCACGGCGACTTGATCGGCCAGGAGCGACCGGTTTCCGCTCGTGAGCGCATCCCGGGCCACCGGGATCATCTGGCGCGTCAGGGCCTCACCCTTGTCCTGATGGATCTGGGCGAGTTCCTGGATGCGCAGGTTGATGACGTAAAAGCCCAGGATGAGCGCGATGAGCGTCGGTGGCACCAGTGCCATCAGCAGCATGCGATCGCGTATGCCCCAGCGCTTGAACACGGCTCTGCTCCTTCGCTTGCGGCCTTTCATCGCTTTGCCGATGCATGCTTCATGCATGCATGACGGCATTTCAGTGTGTCGTCCGCGTGGCCAGACTGCTCATTGTAGAGAAACCCGACCAATCGAGGGCATGGATCAGGAAAGCGCGGCGCGGCGCAGGAACAACGCCAGTTGCGGCGCTGTTACTTGCAGGCAGTAGCGCTCGACAACCAAGGCGCGACCCGCCGCGCCCAGGCGCTGGCCGAGCACGCGGTCCGCCTGCAATCGTTCCAGCGCCTGTAGCCACTCCCCAGCTGTCGTGGCGAGATAACCGTTCACTCCGGGCGTCACCAGTTGCCGGTTGATGCCCACCGGCGAGGCCACCACCGGCTTGGCGCAGGCCATGTACTGGATCAGCTTGTAGCCGCATTTGCCGCGCTCCCAGGGCGCATCGGGCAGCGGCATGATGCCGACGTCGAATGTGGCGATGTCTGCCACCTCACCCGCTTCCGACCAAGACCGGACTTCGGCGGGCACATCCGCTGGCGCTCCGCGGCCGGCGCCTACCAGAACCAGACGTGCCGTGCCCCGTCTGATCAATTGGCGCAGCGGCTCCGCGACGGCGGCGAGATATTCGGCGGTGTGGGGCGAGCCGATCCAGCCGATGGTGAAAGGTCGGGCCGGATCGGGCGGCGCATCCGGCACGGCAGGATAGCGATCGAGATCGATCACCGTTGGCAACTGCTCGATCCAGCGCGCGCCGGCCTGTTCAGCACGCGCGGCCAGATAGTCGTTGCCGGCGATGACCAGACGCGCCCCGGCCATGACGCGGTCGATCTTGCGCCCCAGCAGGCGGCGTACGAGTGTGCGGCGGTGCAGGTCGTAATTGTGGAACAGGGCATCGTCGTAATCGACGACATAGGGCACGTCGGCTGCCGCCAGCAGGCGCTCGACCGTGGCCGGCAGCATGGGGAACAGCTCCTTTTCGATCCACAGCAGATCAAAACGTTTCGCCTCCAGTAGCCGGCCCAATCGCTTGATATAGGCGCGCGCGACCTGCGGCCACGGCCGTCGTCCGGCGCCGTAGAGTGCCTCGAGATAGGCATCATCCAGCAGCGGCGCCCACGCGACGTCGATGCCATCGCTTGCGAGATGCGGCAGGTACTGCAGGGCGCGCAGGCGCGTGCTGGCACCCTGGCGGCCGTAGCGGCTCAGCAGCAGGACCTTCATTGGGCGGACGGCCTCGGCAAACGCCAGCAGGCGGGCAAGTCGCGCAGCAGCCAGCGGTAGGCCTGAAGCGTCTCGCCGGCCTGGGCGATGGAACCGCGCGCCAGCGCTTGGCCCAGCCTGAGCGGTGGCTCGAGCAGGAGGGTGCCGGCCCAGATCGCTAAGGCGCCGGGGAGCGAAAAATGTTTGCGCGCGTAGCGCAGGCGGCTCGCCAGGCTGTAATGGAGCCGGCGCGCCTTGACCTGCTCAGATGTGCCGCCGCCTTTGTGGAAGACACGCACATCGGCGCGGTAATGCAGCGCGAAGCCCGCCTGCCGGACCCGTTCGGACAGGTCCAGATCCTCCAGATAGACGAAGAAGCGCTCGTCGAAGCCGCCCAGCGCCTCGAACAGCGGGCGCCGGATGAGGTAGAACGCCCCCATGACATGATCGACCGGGCGGCTGTCGGCGTGATTCCAGCGTCGGAGCAGATAGCCGCTGGTCCAGGGCGTTAGGCGATCGATACCGCACAGGTGCGCCAGCATGCGCAGGGGTGTGGCGCGGCGCGCGCAGTGCCGATGGGTATCGCCGCGCGCGTCCAACAGATGGGCGCCGCACACCCCTGCCGGGGCACCGTCCGCGCTCTGCAGATGGGCGATGGCCCGATCGAGGGCATCGGCTTCCACCTGTGTGTCGGGATTCAGGAAGAGCAGCAAGTCGGCCTTGCACATCCGGGCGCCTTGGTTGCAGGCGGCGCCGAAGCCGCGGTTGTCCGGATTGCGGATGATCTGCAGCGGCAGGGCGTCGTCAGGCAGATCGTGCAACGAATCATCGCTCGAGGCGTTGTCCACCATCACGACGCGCTGCAGGCGGAACTGCGTTCGTTTGGCGTCGGCCACGGCCTGCAGGCAGGCGCGCAGTTGCGCGCCGGCGTTCCAGTTGACGATGACGATGGCGAGGGTCGGAAGGGTCGAGGCATTCATGCGTCGCGCCACTGTCCGCGCAGCCGTGTTGCCCGCGCGTAGCCTGCCGTGCCAAGGCCGGTCAGGGCCAGGGCGGCCCAGGCTTTCAGAAACCGGCGATCGGTCGCCACGGCCCGGCGCAGCCAGTGCCGCGCCGCGGCGGTCTCGCCGGCCAGGGCGTGCAGATGGCCGATGGCGTAAAGATGCTCAGCCAGCGTCCGCGGATGTGCTGCCAGCCACAGCGCGTGGCGCTCGACGATGCGCATCCGGGCGCGCAGGCGCGCGGCGGCATCGTGTGTGATGGCATCGGGCAGGGTGTGCACGACCACGAGTGGCTCGTCCACACAGCCGATCGGGTGATGGCGGCTCAGGCGCATCATCAGCTCCCAGTCCTGGAAACGCGGCAGTTCGGTATCGAATCCACCCACGGCGTCCAGTGCCGTGCGCCGCACCAGGAGCGTCTGCGTGCTGATGAAGCTGTCGCGCAGGATGTCGGCGTGCAGCCAGCCTGAACGCCGCTTGTGCTTTGCGGCCGGCGTGCGTGTGGCGGTGTCGCCGCTGATGCGCACGAAGGCGCAATAGACCGCGCCCAGCGCCGGATCCTGCGCGGCCACGGTGAGCTGGCGGGCGAGCTTGTCGAGCAGCCATTCATCGTCACTGTCCTGAAAGGCGACCCACTCCGCGCGCGCCGCAGCCAGACCGGTGTTGCGTGCGGCCGCGCCGCCGCGCCGGACGGTGTGATGCAACACGTGCAGACGCGGATCGTCGAAATCGGCCAGGACGCGCGGCGTCTCGTCGGTGGAGGCATCGTCCACCACGATGAGTTCAAGATCGGGTTCGCTCTGGGCCAGCACGCTGCGCACCGCGCGCGCAAGCACCCCGGCGCGGTTGTAAGTGGGAAGCACGACGCTGACACGCGGGGGCACGGGCATATCCGGCAGGCCAAAGTTTTTATCTTACCGCGTGGGCCGGATCTGCGACTGAATTAGAATCCCCGGTTTGCCTGGGAGGTAATCATGCCGGGTCGGCGGCTCTTGTACGTGCACAACACGGTGCCTTATTTTCTGGCGCATCGTCTTGCCACGGCCCGCGCCGCGCGCGCGGCAGGCTGGACGGTGCATCTGGCAGCGCCAGAACCTGAGGCGGCCGACTGCGTCTCGCTCGCGAACGAGGACATCATCTTCCATCCCCTGCCGCTCACCCGCCGCGGCATGGCGCCTTGGCGCGAGCTGCAAAGTCCGCTGGCTCTAGGACGGCTCTATCGGCAGGTGCAGCCGGATCTGGTGCATCTGTATACCATCAAGCCGGTCCTTTACGGCGGTCTCATGGCGCGCTTGTGGGGGAGGGCGCCGTATGTGGCGACCATTCCGGGACGGGGCTGGGTCTTCACCACGGCGCCCGGTTTGACGGGCCTGGCGCTGCGACGGGGGGTCGGGGTGGCCTACCGACTGGCTTTGGGGAGCCGCGCTTGCCGGGCCATTTTCGAGAACCCGGATGATCGGGATTTCTTCGTTGATCAAGCATTTGTCGCGGCCGATCAGGCACAGGTTATCCTGGGTTGTGGGGTCGATCCGGAGCACTATCGGCCGCTGCCGCGTCCTGCGGGCGGTTGCCCGCGCGTGGTATTCGCCTCGCGCATGCTGCGCGACAAAGGGGTGGCGGAATTCGTCGCGGCGGCCCGCCGGTTGCGGGCTGCCGGCATCCCGGCGGAGTTCGTGCTGCTGGGTCTGCCCGATCCGGGCAATCCGGACAGCCTGACGGAGCAGGAGCTGGCCGCCTGGAACGCCGAAGGCGCCGTGCAGTGGTGGGGGTATCGGCAGGACATGCCGGAGGTTCTCGCGGCGACCGACATCGTCTGTCTGCCGACGGCTTATGGGGAAGGCGTGCCGCGCATCCTGATCGAGGCGGCGGCCAGCGGCTGCGCCCTGATTGCAGCCGATCGGCCGGGTTGCCGCGAGATCGTCCAGGATGGCGTCAACGGACTGCTCGTTCCGCCGCGCGATGCCAATGCACTCACGCAAGCCCTGGAAACATTGCTCGCCGATCCTGAACGCTGCCAACGGATGGGGCAGGCCGGGCGCACGCGGGTGATCGAGCAGTTCACCGAAGCGCAGGTGGTGACACAAACCCTTGCGGTTTATGCGGAACTGACCGGATAGCGCCGGGTGCCCGAATGCGCTCTTGTTCGGGCCGGTGGCGCCTTCCGGGTTACTCGAATTTGAGTGTCGGTAACGGAACGTAGCCCCATATCGCGGAGCCGATCGTTCCATAGGGCGCCGGCGCGGCGCCGAGCGCCGCTTCGATGGCGTTGTAGGCGGTGGTATTGATCCCATTGAAACTGGCGACGAGTAGGTTTCGAGATATCGTAAAGAGCGGTTGAGCGCGACTTTCGACGCCGAGCGCAAAGGCGCTAATACCGAGCGGGCCGATCTGGATATGTCGTTCCGCAAGAGTTTTTAGGCCAAAGGGGATGGCAACCGAGCCCAGCGAGAGGTAATAGGCCTGCCCGCTGATGTCGGCCATCTCCTCGTAATCGAGAAGCGCCATGTCGGCATGAGCCAGGGTAGTCGAGCAGCCCAGCACCACTGCGCCCCATGTTTGATGGATTTTCATGTTAGGCACTCCCATCAGATCGTCTTTTGAGTCACGCCGCAACAATCGAGCGAAATGTTGCGAGCATGTCAGTCCGGATAGCGGCAAGTGGCGCGTGTTCTTGACCTGTCGGGAGCACGAAAAAAGGCGCCGTGAGGCGCCTTCTGTTCGATCGACGCGGGTCGCCGATCAATAGTGCAGGTAATCGTGGATGCCGTGCCCGGTCTTTTTTTGTTTGCTCCCGTCAGGGCCGCTCTTCACCAGAGCTCCCTCCCGAGCCATCTCCTCTCCTTGTTCCGGGGTCCCGAAGCCTAGTGCGCGTGCGCGTTCCTGCATTCGCGTCCGGTGTTGCGCGAGGAAGGCCCGGCGCTCGTCATCCGATTCGATCGCTTCATAACGTTCGCGGTATTGCTTGCGCTCATCTTTGGTCATCAGATCGAAGCCATAGATCTGGTCCCGGTCGGGCAGGCTCGCGCCCTTCTCTTCCGCCACGGGGGCGGACGTTTGCTGGCTCGATGCCCAACCGGGCGCGCTGGATAGGAGGACCAGCATCAGACCCGCGATCAGCTTGTTCATCGTGTCTCCTTGGGAATCTTCACTGGACGACACCCCAGACTCGCCGCGAGAATGGGTGGCGCAGGCTAGCTTAGCCTCCGGCGGCCGACTGAGCAAACCGCCGCAGGCGAGTCATTGATCTGGTGCATGGGGCGGCGATGCAGTCCTCCGCGCCTGCAGGCGTTTGCTCTGGGACGAGTCCCACTTGGAGGAGATTGAGTACCTTGGAGAAGCAACAAAAAGCAGTCATCGTCCGATCCATTGTGGTGTGGGATCTGCCGGTTCGGCTATTTCACTGGACACTCGTGGCATTGCTTATCGTCGCCTGGTCGACCGCCCAAGGCGGCTTGGATTGGATGCGCTATCATCTTCTTGCCGGCTATGCTATCTTGGCGCTGGTCGCCTTCCGTCTGATGTGGGGATTTTTTGGCGGCTTTCATGCACGCTTCAGCAGTTTTCTGGCCTCCCCCCGCGCCGCATGGCGCTACGGGGTCGATCTTGCGCAGGGACACCATCAGGCCTATCCGGGTCACAATCCGCTGGGCGGCTACATGGTGCTGCTCCTGCTGGCGCTGGTCCTGACACAGGTGGTGACGGGGCTGTTCGCAACTGACGACATTTTCTTCCAAGGCCCACTAGCCAGTCATGTCCCGGCGCGGTATAGCCGCCTGGCAACTGCTGTTCACAAGGTAAACATCAACGTGCTGATTGCGGCGGTGGCGCTGCATGTGATCGCCATTGCCTATTATCGATGGCGACTGGGCGAGAACTTGGTCAAGGCGATGTTCACAGGGAAAAAAGATCTCGAGGTCGCGCTCGACCGGCCGCCCGCTCAAACGGAGGTTTCCATTTGGCGGGCGTTCATTCTGGGGATGCTGAGCATCGCTTTGGCAGCGTGGATCGCCACCGGACTTTGAAGGTTCAATTCTTGCGGTAATCGTCATGGCAGGCTTTGCAGGTCTGGGCTGTTTTCATGAACTGCTCCTTGACCTGAGCGGCTTCTCCTCCTTGCGCCACCTCAGCCAAACGTTGGGATTCTTCCTCGAAGGTCTTCATTTTCTTTGAGAAGTCAGTGTAGTTTTTCCAGATGGCTGGTTTCGCGTCGGTCTTGCCCTTGTGCGGGCCATTTGCGAAGCCTTCGGCGAGGAGCGGGGCAATATGGGCCACCGCGGTGGCGTGCCTCGCGAACGCCTTGGCGTCCATGGGCTTCTCGCCTTTGATCATGTCAGCCATAGGCTGGAAGTGCCAGCCGATCATGTAGAACCCTGCGTGGCGGTATACCACAGGGTCGGCGTGGTCTCCGCTGTGGGCGCTGGCTAACATCGGCAGAGCAAGAGCGAGTCCTGACAAGAGGCGTGCTTTCCTAAATTTCATTGCGGGCTCCTGTTGAGGTGGCGGGAAGATCGATCCTGCACAGATCCTCGCCTCAGTGTACCCGACGCCGGTCGCGAAGGACGAGTGCAAAAAAAACCCCCTGACGGATCAGAGGGTCAAGTGCGTGAAAGGACGAGGGGGTCCTTTCAGGAGGAGACACGGTGCCATGAACTTGCTCAATGACCGGCGATCGGATCAATCGGTCGATGGGCGAGAATTCTAAGGGGGTATCGTTGGTTTGTCAATCCCAAATAGAAACCTTCTCCCTATCTGTTAATGATTGGTATCAATCTGTGCTATGTCATCGAATTATCCATGATATCAATCCATCGGCCATCCGGCCGGCGACACGCACCAGTCGGCGTGTTGCCGGTTGTGGTCGGCGGTACTGCAGGCGGTAGATCTGAGCCTGGTCGAGTTGGCGCAGCAGATAGTCGTCACTGGTGGCGATCTCGTCGACGAGGCGTAGCTCCAGTGCCTGGGTGCCATACCAGTGCTCTCCCGTAGCGACCCGGTCGATGTCCAGCCTGTTGCGATGCTGGCGAACGAACTGCTTGAACAAGGCATGGGTTTCATCCAGTTCCTGACGGAATTTCTCCCTCCCTTCGGGTGTGTTCTCACCCAGCACGGTGAGCGTGCGCTTGAATTCACCTGCCGTGTGCAGTTCGATGTCGACATCGCGCCGCTGCAGCAGGCGATGGAGATTAGGTAACTGAGCCACGACTCCGATGGAGCCAATGATGGCGAACGGCGCCGCGACGATGCGCTGGCCCACGCAGGCCATCATGTAACCCCCGCTGGCGGCGATTTTGTCGACGCAGATGGTGAGTGTTAGGCCACGGTCCCGCAGCCGCTGTAACTGTGAGGCGGCGAGTCCGTAGGCGTGGACGAGCCCGCCGCTGCTTTCCAGTCGTACCACGACTTCGTCGCGGCTGTCGGCGACTTGCAGCAGTGCGGAAATCTCCTCACGCAGCGAGGTGGTCGCCGACGCCTGCAAGTCCCCGTGAAAGTTCAGGACGAAAATCCGCCGCCCGCTGTCGACTGGTTTGACGGTCGGGGACCTGCTGCGCCAAGGACAGTGTTCTCGCAGCCGCTGCCAACGGTTTTTCTTGTCGGGCTGCAGTTTGCGCCGCAGATCATCGCGCAGCCGTTCGTAATGTCGATTCAAGTGTTCGAACTGTAACTGACCCCGTTCGTGCGAGGGGTAGCGCCGGCGCTGGCCGGCCGCAATCACGATCAAGGCAATGGCGCCCAGAACCACGGTGATCAGTTTGGCGGCGAACAGCGCATATTGACCCAGAAGTTCGGTCCACACGGCGATATTTCCTTTCATGAAGGGCAGTCGGGGGGGATCCAGACCGGTAAGCGAAACTGGGAACGGTATTATTAGTCCACTCCGGACGCAAGAAATAGACTTTGGTGAGGATAGGATGCCGAATTTTCCTTTTGCTTCAGGAGCCTGTGCGCTGACTTTTGCGACAGCGGCAGCTGGGCAAGGCAGTTGGCAACCAGCCATCGAAATTTGCGCGACAGCGGATGCGGGTCGTCTGGTGCGTCTCACGCTGAGCGCACCGCCGAGCGACCCGGTGCTCCGAACCGGTGCATGGTCATGGACCATTACGCCAGAAATCACACTGGGCCGGTGGTGGGATGAGCGGCACGACAGTGCCTTGTGGGATACCGGCATCACCCCCGTATTGTCGGCGCAACGGGACGCTTCGAACGGATCTTTGGTGCTGGAACTGGGGGTTGGGGTGCATCTGCTGTCCTCCGTGCGTTTCGAGGACAACAATCTCGCCTCGGCCTTCCAATTCGGCGATCATGTCGGCATCGAGTGGCAACCGGATCGAGTGCGGTGGCGAATCGGCTACCGCTTCCAGCATCTCTCGAACGCCAGCATCGCCCCACCCAACGATGGCGTCGAGTTTCATGTCCTGCGCTTGGGATTGCGATTCTAGGGCCTGTTTATTAGGGACACGCTGAATTATTCGCATACCAAAGGTTTTTCGATCGATCTGTGATGCTGGACGCACTGCGACGTGACTGGTGGCTGAAGCGATGCAAGCGAGTTTTTCCGATCTGGAATATGCCTCGAAGAGGGAAGTGACGCGGCGCGACCGGTTCTTGAGCGAACTCAGAAGCAGTGACGCCGTGGTTGGCGCTGCTGGCGGAGATCGAGCCGTTCTATCCCAAGGGTGCAGGACGAGGCCGTCCGCCGATCGGACTGGAGCGGATGCTGCGCATGTATGTCGTCCAGCAATGCTTTGGTCTCTCCGACGCAGGGACGGAAGATGCCCTCTACGACACAGCCAGGCCATTTGCGGTTTCGTGCGCATC
>DATLZY010000062.1:0-19016 GCA_035573755.1 Candidatus Acidiferrales bacterium | reverse complement strand
CGTCCGCTCGGCGCTGCGCGCCCCCCAAAGTCGCCCGAGACGCCCAAACAGCCGTGGATACGGCCGTGAACCAATCAAGCGACGGGTTCGAACCGGATCAGCCGAATCCGCACACATCGTGGCTGCTTGATCAGCGTTGCCCTAGGCTTGTTCTCATGCTGTTGGATGCCAGACGCCGCATCACTCCCACTCGATCGTCGCCGGGGGCTTGCCGGAGACGTCGTAGACCACGCGGGAGAGGCCGGGCACTTCGTTGATGATGCGGCGCGAGCAGAGGTCGAGCAGCTCGTAGGGCAGATGCGCCCAGCGGGCGGTCATGAAGTCGACGGTCTCGACGGCGCGCAGCGCCACGACTGGTTCATAGCGGCGGCCGTCGCCGGTGACGCCGACGCTTTTCACAGGCAGATAGACCGCAAACGCCTGACTGGTCTTGTCGTACCAGCCGGCGCGGCGCAGTTCCTCGATGAAGATGTGATCGGCCAGGCGCAGCGTGTCGGCGGCGGCCTTGGTCACCTCACCCAGGATGCGCACGCCAAGGCCCGGGCCGGGGAAGGGGTGGCGCTGCACCATCTCGGCCGGCAGGCCAAGTTCGAGGCCGATGGCGCGCACTTCGTCCTTGAACAGCTCGCGCAGCGGCTCGACCAGTTTGAGCTTCATCCGCTCGGGCAGGCCGCCGACGTTGTGGTGGCTCTTGATGACGTGCGCCTTGCCGGTCTTGCTGCCGGCCGATTCGATGACGTCCGGGTAGATGGTGCCCTGGGCGAGGAAGTCGACGCCTTCGATGCGGGCCGCTTCCTCCTCGAACACCTCGATGAACAGTCGGCCGATGATTTTGCGCTTGGCCTCGGGGTCGGCGACGCCGGCGAGTGCCTTCAAGAACCTCGCTTCGGCATTCACGCGAATCACCCGTACGCCGAGGTTGCGGGCGAATACCTGCATCACCTGATCGCCTTCGCCAAGACGCAGCAGGCCGTTGTCGACGAACACGCAGGTGAGCTGATCGCCGATCGCCTTGTGCAATAGCGCGGCGACGACGGAGGAATCGACCCCGCCCGACAGGCCGAGCAGCACGCGGCCGCTGCCGACCTGCCGGCGCACGGCGGCGATGGCGTCCTCGATGATGTTGCCGGGCGTCCAGGCGCTGCCGCAGCCGCAGATGTCGTGCACGAAGCGCGCGTAGATGCGCGTGCCTTGCGTGGTGTGGGTGACCTCGGGGTGGAACTGGATGGCGTAGAAACGCCGCGCCTCGTCCGCCATGCCGGCAAGCGGCACATCGGCGGTGGAAGCGATGCGCTTGAAGCCGGGTGGCAGCACGCTCACGCGGTCGCCGTGGCTCATCCACACGTCGAGCAGGCCGTGGCCTTCGGCGTTGACGCGGTCCTCGATGCCGTCGAGCAGCCGCGAGTGGCCGTGGGCGCGGATCTCGGCGTAGCCGAACTCCTTGACCTCGCCGGGCTCCACCGCGCCGCCCTGCTGCACCGCCATGGTCTGCATGCCGTAGCAGATGCCGAGCACCGGCACGCCGAGCGTCCAGACCACTTCCGGCGCGCGCGGGGAGTTCGGTTCGGTGACCGACTCCGGCCCGCCGGACAGGATGATGCCCTTCGGCGCAAAGGCCCGCAGCGCGGCCTCGTCCATGTCCCAGGGATGAATCTCGCTGTAGACGCCGAGCTCGCGCACGCGCCGGGCGATCAGCTGCGTGTACTGCGAGCCGAAGTCGAGGATCAGGATGCGGTCGGCGTGGATGTCCGCCATGTCAGCGCTCCGGGCAGGGAAGAACACCGGCCGGAACCGGCGAATACGAGGGGAAAATGCTCAGCCCACGTCGACGCGGTAATTCGGCGGTTCCTTGGTGATGACGACGTCGTGCACATGGCTTTCGCGCATGCCGGCCTGGGTCACCTTCACGAAGCGGGGACGGGTGCGCATCTGGGCGATGTCGTTGCAGCCGGTGTAGCCCATGCTGGCGCGCAGCCCCCCGAGAAGCTGATGCACGATGGCGAGCACACTGCCCTTGTAGGGCACGCGTCCTTCGATACCCTCGGGAACGAGCTTTTCCAATTCTTCGGTCGTGTCCTGAAAATAGCGGTCTCTGGAGCCCTGTTGCATCGCCGCGACCGAGCCCATGCCCCGATAGGACTTGTAGGAGCGGCCCTGGTACAGCTCGACCTCACCCGGTGCCTCTTCGGTGCCCGCGAACATACCGCCGATCATGACGCAATGCGCGCCGGCGGCGATGGCCTTGGCCAGATCCCCGGAATAGCGAATGCCGCCATCGGCGATGACCGGCACGCCGCTTTCGCGCAGCGCCGCCGCGACATTGGCCACCGCCGTGATCTGCGGCACGCCGACGCCGGCGATGATGCGCGTGGTGCAGATCGAGCCCGGGCCGATACCGACCTTGACCGCATCGGCGCCTGCCTCGACCAGCGCCAGGGCAGCCTCTGCAGTGGCGACATTACCAGCAATCACCTGCAAATCCGCATAGCGCTGCTTAAGCGCACGCACCCGCTCGATCACACCACGGGAATGACCATGCGCCGTATCGACGACGATGACGTCCGCACCCGCGTCGATGAGTGCTGCGACTCGCTCGTCGCTCTCGGCGCTGGTCCCGATCGCCGCACCGACGCGCAGCCGACCTTGACTGTCCTTGCAGGCGTTGGGGAAATCGCTGGCTTTCTGGATGTCCTTGACCGTGATCAGGCCGCGCAACTGGAATCGGTCATTGACCACCAGCACCTTTTCGATGCGGTGCTCGTGCAGCAGTTCGATGACCTCGGCTGTCTCTGCGCCTTCGCGCACGGTCACGAGCCGGTCCTTGGGCGTCATGATGCTGGTGACGGGCTTGTCGAGTTCATCCTCGAAGCGCAGGTCGCGGCCTGTGACGATCCCGACCAGATTCTCGCCGTCGACCACCGGCAGGCCGGAGATGCCATGCGCGCGGGTGAGCGCGAGCACTTCGCGGATGCTCTGGTCCGGCCGGACGGTGATGGGATCCTTGATCACGCCGCTTTCGAACTTCTTGACCCGCGCGACTTCGGCCGCCTGGCGTTCGATGGACATGTTCTTGTGGACGATACCGATACCGCCTTCCTGCGCCAGCGCAATGGCGAGACGCGCCTCGGTCACGGTGTCCATGGCCGCACTGATGAGCGGCACGTTGAGTTCGATGTCGCGGGTGAGGAAGGTGCGCAAACTGACTTCGCGCGGCAGGATTTCAGAATACTCCGGCAACAGGAGCACATCGTCGAAGGTCAGCGCTTCCTCGGTGAGTCTCATCCTCGGGATCCGCTCGGGTCGCAAAAAGGCTGTCGATTATAGAGGTTCCGGCCCGCCCCGGCCAAGCGTTGCCCGAATCAACCGCGACGATGGGGTTCCGCCATGGCCGGACACACGGCACTCGGACGAGTCGCCCACAGCCGATCGATGCGCAGGGACGGCTGACCGTGCGCCTCTCCCTTGCGTTGCGTCTCCACCCATTGCGCATCGACGCTGACCCAAAGCCCGTTCGCACGGCCCGACTCATGTGCCATCCGCTCCAAAGCGAGCGCGTCACCGACCTCGCCGAGCACCGGCAGCGACTGGCCCGTGCCGCACAGTGCCAATCGTCTGGTGCGGGCATCGTAGATACCTGAAACACGCATGGGCTCGGCGATGGGATCGAATTGCGCCGCGCGGCTGAGACCGTAGGCCATGACGCCGGTGAGTGGCTCGCCGTCGCGTCCGCTCTGGATGAGTCGAGTGGAATCCACGAGCTGATAATCGCCGCCGCGACCATTTTCGCCGAGCAGGCTCAGTCGCTTGCCGGTGAGCGTCCAGCGCCCCACCTCATGCAGGACCATGCCGCTGCCGCCATGAG
Organism: Candidatus Acidiferrales bacterium; assembly: GCA_035573755.1. Lineage (GTDB taxonomy): Bacteria > Pseudomonadota > Gammaproteobacteria > UBA5335 > UBA5335 > Macondimonas. Next base: position 15,154 of record DATLZY010000062.1, on the reverse strand, counting down.
CCGATTCATAGCGCTGACGCAGGCGGTAGCTGCCATCGGCGAGCAGGGTGAGGGTCCGGCGCATGCTGGCGCATGCCTGGCATGGTATCTCACCCTCGAAAGTGACCGGCGGGATGAGCGCTGCCTGGGCGCGCGCATCGGGCGCCGCGAGCGGCGGCGCAGGTGGCGGTTCGGGCCGCCTAGCAGCACAAGACCACAAAGTCAATACCAAGGTCAACGCCAGCGCGCCGCTCCACCACAGACTGCTTTCCCACGTCGCCCGCATGGTCATTCACGAATCCATCTCATCCCTTCCAGGACGCCCAGCCAACTCCATCAGAGCGGCATCAACCGCACCCGACCCTCTCTGAGAGCTCTTCATTTCACTCCGCCGGCGCCGTGGTGCGACGACTTCTGCGGGGCGTCCCAGATGCTGCTCCGCGGGACGACCGAAGGTAATTGCGGAGTGTTGCCACGCTGACCGCGATGTTCTCGGACTTGAGCACGCCCGCGATCATGTCCATCGTGTAGCCACGTTTCTGCATGGCCCGGATGTCCTTGGACAGCTTTCGGATCGCTTCCTGCTTGCTCATCTCGGCGCTTTTCTTGACGGATTCAATAGGAGGCAGATCTCGCAATTTCTGCGCAACGCTGTCGATGAATTCCGGAGTGTATTTAACTCGCTTCTTTCTCGCCTTTTCCACTTGATTTCCCCCCACCTTGTTTTGTTTGGGACACGATGAAAATCATAACCTGTATTTGGCGCACTGAAAAGAACGAAAGCTTGCGTGCGAGGCCGATCATCCTGCACAACCTGCAAAAAAGTGATGGGCGGTACGCTCCATCTGACCGAACTCCTTCTCGTCAGGCAGTGCGCGCAACTATTCAGACCGCTCGATCAGTTGTGCGCATAGACCCCTTGCAGTCGTGTCTCATGCACGCTAACCTGCGTTCAGATCTTGAACAAGGGCAGTCATGACCGCAGACGAAGTGCGTTACCGCCTCATGCAGCGCCTCTCCCGTAATCCTTCGGCGACACAGCGAGAACTCGCCGAGGAAATGGGCGTCAGCGTCGGCAAGATCAATTATTGCCTGCGCGCCCTAATGGAAAAAGGCCACATCAAGCTCGACAACTTCCGGCGCAATCCGGACAAGAAGCATTACACCTACCTCCTCACGCCGGCCGGCATCGAAGCCAAGGCCTTGGCGACCGTGCAATTCCTGCGACGCAAGCGCGCCGAATACGAAACGATCCGCAGCGAGATCGACGCGCTGCAACGCGAACTCATGGCCCTGGGCATCGAGAGCTCCGATCAAGCGATCATGGAATCCGCACCGGCCGCGTCCGAGGAGATCCGTTGATGGCCCGCTGGTACGCCGTTCACACCAAACCGCGCCAGGAACGGACGGCTCTCCTGCATCTGGAACGCCAGGGCTTTACCTGCTACCTGCCGCTGATCCGCGAGCGCAAACGCATCCGCCAACAAACGCAGTGGATCAGTTCTGCATTCTTCCCGCGCTATCTCTTCGCACAACTCGATCTGGCGCGCCAGAACACGGCGCCCATCCGCTCGACGCAAGGGGTGGTGGGTTTGGTTCGCTTTGGGCTCGAGCCCGCTGCGCTGCCCGATGGTTTCGTGGACCGTTTGCGGCAGGAATGTGGCGATGACGGCGCGACCCGCGTGATGGAATGGCAGGCCGGCGAGACGCTGGAAGTGACGGAGGGGCCCTTTGCCGGATTGCAGGCAGTCTTCGCAGCGCGCGATGGCGAGGCGCGGGTCATCGTACTCATGGAACTGCTCGGCAGAACCCAGCGTTTGACACTGGATGAACATCAACTGCAGCGCGCCGGTACCTGAGTGCCGCGCGAGAACAGTAGCCCAAACAATTCCGTGCCGTGCGAAAAGCGCCGCGACATCCGAGTCCGACTGATACACTGTCGCCACTGTAGCCTTGCGGGCGTCGAAAAACCATGATCGCGTCGATCCAGCACAGCCTCGCCGAACACCGCACCGCCCTCGAGGCCGTGACCGCCATGGCACCCGACATCCTGCGCGCCGCCGACCGCATCGGCCGGGCGCTGCGCCAGGGTGGCCGCATCTTCGCCTGCGGCAACGGCGGTTCGGCGGCGGACGCCCAGCATTTTGCGGCAGAACTCACGGGGCGCTTCGAGCGCGAACGCCGCGGCCTCGCCGGCATGGCACTCACCACTGACACCTCAGCGCTCACCGCCATCGGCAACGATTACGGCTTCGAGGCGATCTTCGCGCGTCAGATCGAGGCGCTGGGGCGGCCGGGGGATGTGTTACTCGCGCTCAGCACCTCCGGCAACTCGCCCAACGTCCTGCGCGCCGTGGAAGCCGCCCGCCGGCAGGAGATCGCCACCATCGGTCTGCTCGGCCGCGACGGCGGCGCGCTGGCGGGCCAGGTGGACCAGGCGCTCATTGTGCCCGTGGCCCGCACCGCCCGCATCCAGGAGATGCACATCCTGATCCTGCATCTGTTGTGCGAGGCCATCGACGCGGCCGATGGCCGTTGACGACACGGACATCACAGATCCAAACCGGACATGATGACGACCTGCGCGCCCACGGAAACTGCGTCCATGCCAAACCCGACCCCGCGCAAAGGCATCCTGCTCGCCGGCGGCTCCGGTACGAGGCTCTATCCGCTGACCGTCGCCGTGAGCAAGCAGCTCATGCCGGTCTACGACAAGCCCATGGTGTACTACCCGCTGTGCACGCTGATGCTGGCCGGTATCCGCGAGGTGCTCGTCATCACCACGCCGCATGACGCGGCGGCCTTCGCCCGCGTCCTCGGCGACGGCAGCCAGTGGGGCATGACGCTGCGCTACGCCGTGCAGCCCGAACCCGACGGCATCGCCCAGGCGCTGCTGATCGGCGCCGACTTCCTCGCCGGCGCACCCTCGGCACTGATTCTCGGCGACAACATCTTCTTCGGCCACGGCCTCGCCGAATCGCTCAGCGCCGCGAGCGCGCAGACGGACGGCGCGACGGTCTTCGGCTATTGGGTGCGCGATCCCGAGCGCTACGGCGTGGTGACTTTCGATGCCGCAGGCCGGGCCTCCTCCATCGAGGAAAAACCCGCCCGGCCGCGCTCGAACTACGCCGTCACCGGGCTGTACTTCTATGATGAGACCGCCCCCGCCCGTGCGGCCCGACTGCGACCCTCGGCGCGCGGCGAACTCGAGATCACCGACCTCAACAACACCTATCTCGCAGACGGCAGCCTGCGCGTGGAACGGCTCGGCCGCGGCCATGCCTGGCTCGACACCGGCACCCACGATTCCCTGCTCGATGCGGCTAATTTCGTGCAGGTGATGCAGGCGCGCCAGGGTCTGCAGATCGCCTGCCCCGAGGAGATCGCCTACCGCCAGGGCTGGATCGACGCCGCGGCGGTGCTGCGCCTCGCCGAACCGCTCAAGAAAAACGGCTACGGCCGTTACCTCATCGACCTTGTGGCGCAGGATGAAGCAAGATGAAAATCAGCGAAACCGCCCTGCCCGGTGTGCTGCTCATCGAGCCGGTCGTGCATGGCGATGCGCGCGGTTTTTTCCTCGAAACCGCCCGCGACAATGTGCTGGCGGCGCACGGCATCACGGGCCCTTTCGTGCAGGACAACCATTCCCGCTCCGGCCGCGGCGTGCTGCGCGGGCTGCACTACCAGCTCGCGCGACCGCAGGGAAAGCTGGTGCGCGTGGCCCGTGGCCGGGTACTGGACGTGGCAGTGGACCTCCGGCGCGGCTCGCCGCACTTCGGCCGTGCGCTCGCGATCGAACTGGACGATGTCGAGCATCGCCAGCTCTACATCCCGCCCGGCTTTGCCCACGGCTTCCTCGTGCTCTCCGAAGTCGCCGATTTTCTCTACCGCTGCACCGACTACTACGACCCGGCGAGCGAGGGCGGGGTGCGCTGGGACGATCCAGCGCTGGACATCGCCTGGCCGGTGTTGGACGCGCCCATTCGGGTTTCGGAGAAGGATGCGCGCCTGCCGCGACTCGCCGACATCCCACCCGAACGGCTGCCGGTCGATCCGGAGGCAGCGTGAGCATGCTCGTCACCGGCGCGGGCGGACAGCTCGGCCGCGAACTGGCGCTGCGCTTGCGAGCCGATGAGGCCGTCTGCCTGCCCCGCGCCGCGCTGGACTTGACCGATGCGCCGGCGGTGCAGGAGGCGCTCGCGCGCCTGCGGCCCCGGGTCGTCATCAACGCCGCCGCCTACACCGCCGTGGATCGCGCCGAAACCGAGCCCGAGCTTGCCTTTGCCGCCAATCGCGATGCGCCGGCCGTGCTCGCCCGCGCCTGCGCCGAGGTCGGTGCCGCGCTGCTGCACGTCTCGACCGATTATGTCTTCGATGGCGCGAGCCGGCGCCCGTGGCGCGAGGACGACGCCACAGGGCCCATCAACGTCTATGGCGCCAGCAAGCTGGCCGGCGAGCAGGCGATCCAGCGCGCCCTGCCGCGGCACCTCATCGTGCGCACCGCCTGGCTGTTCGGCGCCCACGGTCCCAATTTCGTGCGCACCGCGCTGCGTCTGGCGCGCGAGCGCGGCAGCCTGCGCGTCGTGGCTGATCAGACCGGCAGCCCCACCTGGGCTGGGCACCTCGCCGAGACGCTGATCACACTGGCCCGGCGCATCGCGGCTGGCGAAGCGCTCCCCTTCGGCCTCTATCACTACGCCGGAGCGCCGGCCACGAGCTGGCATGGCTTTGCCGAAGCCGTCGTCCACGCGGCCGTGGCGCAGGGCCTGCTCGCCGCGCCCGTGCCCGTCGCGCCCATCACCACCGCCGAGTTTCCCACGCCCGCACGGCGACCCGCCTGGTCGGTGCTGGACGGCGCGCGCATGGCGGCGACCTTCGGCCTCGCCCCGCCCGACTGGCGCGCAGGCCTCGCCCAGACGCTTGCTGCCTGGAAGGCCGCTGAGGCGACATCGTGAGCGCATGCCCCGATCCGGGCATGAGCCGCGCGCCAGCGGATTCCCGGCTGCGCTAGACTGACCGTCTTGCGTCCCGAACCCCATAGTCATGCGCCTGACCGACGATCAACACCGCATCATCCTCGAGGAAACCGCGCGCCTGCTCGGCCCTGGCGCCCGCGTGCGCCTGTTCGGCTCGCGTGTCGACGACAGCGCCCGCGGCGGAGACATCGACCTCTATATCGAGACCGACCGACCGATCCCGAACCGTGCCGCCGCCGCCAGCCGACTGACGGCCATTCTGCAACGCGCCTTGGGCGAGCAACGCATCGACATCGTTCTCGCGGATCCGGACACCACCCCTCAGCCCATCCACGCGACCGCCCGTCGGGAAGGGATCGTGCTATGACGCCGACCGGCCAGAGCCTCGATCGCCTCGTTTTCCTGCTCGAAACGGTGGAAAAGGAAGGCCGTCACCTGCTCGGCACCACGGCGCGCCTATTCATCGAGCCGATCGATGCCGCCTGGGTGCGGCAACTGGAACACCGGCCCGAGCTTTCCGAGCGAACCGACGCCTTTGCCACGCGTTTCGCGCGCATGCAGGACACCTTGGGCGACAAGCTCGTCCCTGAACTCTTGCGGCAACTGCTGGAAACGCCCGGCGCCGCGCTCGACAACCTCAACCGCATGGAAAAACTCGGCCTGCTGCGCTCGGTGACCGACTGGCTGGAGGCGCGCAACCTGCGCAATCGCATGATCCACGAATACATGCGCGACGAAGCCGCGTTCGCCGGCGCGCTGAATCGTGCCGCCGAGCTGGTTCCGCTGCTGGTCGACACCTACAACGCGATTCATGCCCACATCCAGACCCGCTTTGCCGCCCCCGCACAAGGCTGGCCCGCCGAACTGCCGACCGGCACGGCCATCCAAGACACGAACCGCTCATGACGCACCACCCGCAGCGCCTCCTCGTCACCGGCGGCGCCGGCTTCATCGGCGCCAATTTCGTGCATCACTGGCTGGCCGAGCATGCCGACGGGCGCGTGGTGGTGCTCGATGCACTCACCTACGCCGGCAACCGCGCCAACCTCGACCCCGTGCGCGCGCATCCGGCGCTGCGCTTCGTCCACGGCGACATCCGCGACACAGCGCTCGTCAGCGACCTGCTGCGCACGGAAGCCATCGACACCCTGGTGCATTTCGCCGCCGAATCGCACGTCGACCGCTCCATCCACGGCCCAGACGCCTTCATCGACACCAACGTCAACGGCACGCACAGCCTGCTCAAAGCGGCGCGCCAGGTCTGGCTGATCGAGCGGCGCGTGCCCGCGCACCGCTTCCACCATGTCTCCACCGACGAGGTCTACGGCTCGCTCGGGAAAGCGGACCCCGCCTTCACCGAAACCACGCCTTACGCCCCCAACTCGCCCTACGCCGCGAGCAAGGCGGCCTCGGACCATCTGGTGCGCGCCTACCACCACACCTACGGCCTCGCCGTCACCACCAGCAACTGCTCGAACAACTACGGGCCCTACCACTTCCCGGAAAAGCTCATCCCGCTCGCGATCGTGAACCTCTTGGACGGCAAGCCCGTCCCCATCTACGGCGACGGGCGCAACATCCGCGACTGGCTGTACGTCGAGGACCACTGCCGCGGCATCGCGCGCATCCTCACCCATGGCCGGATCGGCGAGACCTACAACATTGGCGGACACAACGAATGGGCCAACCTCGACATCGTGCGTCATCTATGCCGGCTGGTGGATGAGGCTTTCGCCGCCGATCCCGCGCTCGCCACACGCTTCCCGCACTCGCCCGCCGCGCAGGGCGCCTCGAGCGAAACGCTGATCCGCTTCGTCACCGATCGCCCCGGTCACGACCGGCGCTACGCCATCGACGCCACCAGGATCGGCCGCGACCTGGGCTTTGCCCCCGCCGAGCGCTTCGAAACCGGCATTGCCAAGACGCTCGCCTGGTATCTCGCCCACGAGGACTGGTGGCGCGGCGTCATGGACGGCAGCTACCGGCAATGGGTCGAGCGCCACTACGCACCCGCCGGCGCATAGGGATCGCCACTCGGCACGAGCAGTGCCAGCCGTCCCTACGCCATCAGCTCCCTCATCGCAAGCCATCCGCGCTTCATCGTGGTCCCCGCGAGGTATGTATCGCCGCGGCGATCCATCCGGCTTTACTTACCGCGCCCCTACCGTGTCGTCCTCCCCACCGACCCACCAAAGCCTGTCACCGATATCTGCTTGGGATTGCCCGGCGCCGGCCGATAAAGCGTTTGAGATGACGCACCCCTCGATGCCTAACCATGGGCCCGAGCGCTCCGCCGCCGCCCGTCAGCCATCCAGCTCCAAGAACACGACGGGGCAGGGCGGTAGCGTGCCGATTCAGAGCACTTTCGTCAGCGTTGCGCAAAGGTTCCCCTGGAGATGCCCATGATCTGCCGACAGATCGCGATTCTCGAACGCCAGACGTAAGCTTCGGAAAGTCGGCATGGCGCAAGTGGCTGATTCCCTGACAACCCAGCGCGATTTGGCCCAAGTCCGCGCCTTGGCCGGTCCTTCGCTCGATGAACAGCCGGCCCGCTTGCGGCACAACGTTGCCGCGCTGGGCGTCGTTCAACTGAGCAATTACGCAATCCCTTTGCTCACCCTGCCCTTTCTCACCCGTGTTCTCGGCCCAGAAGCTTATGGCAAGGTCGTTTTCTCACAGGTGTTGATGGCGTATTTCGTCCTCCTGACGGACTACGGCTTTTCCTGGAGCGCCACGCGCAAGATTTCTGCCCACCGAAACGACAGGGCCTACGTCAACCAAATCTTTCTCGGCACCTGGCTTGCCCAATGGCTGCTGGCGGCGCTCGCCGCCATGCTGTGCGCAGTCGTGATCGCTCTCAGCGACCATCTGCGACCAGACGCCCCGCTGTACGCTGCCGCGTTCACCGCTGTTATCGGCAATGTCCTGTTCCCTGTCTGGTTCCTGCAAGGACTGGAACGTCTACAAGAAGTTGCCGCACTGCAACTCATCAGCCGAGTGCTTGCACTGATTCCCTTGTTCTTGCTCGTCCGTCAGCCATCCGATGCCTCACTTGTTGCTGCCATCCAGGGCGGCGGCGTGATGCTGGGTGGTGTGCTGGCGCTCATCTGGATACACCGCCAGGAGTTGGTGCACTGGCAATGGCCGCACTGGGCCATGGCGCGTCAGGAGCTAGGCGAAGGCTTGACGCTTTTCAGCTCGCGCCTGTCCATCAGCTTCTACACCACACTGGTGCCGCTGGTGTTGGGATGGGTTGCGGGGCCGGTAGCCGTTGCCCACTTCGCGCTGGCCGACAAGCTACGCAGCGCCGCTCAATCGCTGCTCAGCCCCATCTCCCAAGCTCTCTTTCCGCGCATGAGTCACTTGTTCGCCACCGATAGAGCTGCTGCGCTGCGGCTCGTCAAGCGCAGCGCCCTTGCCATCTTCCTGCTGGCCGGCAGTGCCAGCGCTGGGCTCTGGTTGTTGGCCGACCGTCTCATCCTGCTGCTCGCCGGACCGGAATTCATGCCTGCGGCCGCAGTGCTGCGCTGGCTGGCGTTTGTACCGCTCATCATCGGTTTTTCCAACCTGTTCGGCCTCCAAATCATGATTCCAAATGGTATGAATCGCGCCTTTAACCTGATCCTGACAGCCGCTGGATTGGCTTGCGTGGCCGTGCTGTGGCCACTCGTTCATTCGATGCAAGCCCGCGGTGCTGCAGCATCCATGCTGTTCGTGGAGGCCTTCGTGACCGGCAGCATGATGCTGTGGTTGCTGCGGCGCGGCCACATCGGGTCTTCATGCACCCACCCACCGCAAAACGTAAAAGCATGACGAAAGACATCCTCATCGTCGGCGCAGGTTTCGCCGGGGCTGTATGTGCCCGCCAATTGGCGGATGCCGGTCGCTCGGTGCTGGTCATCGACAAGCGTCCCCATATCGGCGGCAATGCCTACGACGAGCAGGATGGAGCGGGTGTGCTGATCCATCCCTATGGACCGCACATCTTCCACACCAACGCCAGGCGCATCATCGAATGGCTTTCACGATTCACAGACTGGCGATTCTACGAACATCGCGTTCTCGCCAGCGTGGACGGCAAGCTGCTGCCGATCCCCATCAACAGAATCACGCTGAACAGCCTCTACGGGGTCGATCTCGACGAGGCTGGTGCGGCGAGATGGTTCGAGCGAGTGCGAGAACCGCGTGATCCCATTCGCACCAGCGAGGACGTGGTGCTCAACAGCGTCGGCCGCGATCTGTGCGAAAAGTTTTTCCGCGGATACACGAGGAAGCAATGGGGGCTGGATCTGTCGGAGCTTTCCGCTGGCGTAGCGGCACGAATCCCCACGCGCACCAATGACGACGACCGTTATTTCACCGACACCTACCAGCTCATGCCGGCCCAGGGTTATACCGCCATGTTTCGCCGCATTCTCGACCATCCCAACATCCGCGTTGAGCTCGGCCTGGACTATTTCGCGCATCGTGCCGAACTGCGCGCCGCGCACACCATCTACACTGGCCCCATCGATGCATTTTTTGATCATTGCTACGGCGCGCTGCCCTACCGCAGTCTGCGCTTCGAACACGCGCATCTGCCGGATGTCGCAAGCTTTCAGCCCGTGGGCACAGTGAACTACCCCAATGATCACGACTACACACGCATCACGGAATTCAAGCATCTGACCGGACAGAATCACCCCGGCACCTCCCTCGTCCGCGAATATCCGCAAGCGGAAGGCGATCCTTATTACCCCATCCCGCGGCCGGAAAACGAAGCCCTGTTCAAACGCTACGAAGCGCTGGCCAAGGAATGCGCGAATGTGAGTTTCGTCGGCCGGCTCGCGCAATATCGCTACTACAACATGGACCAGGTTGTAGGCGCGGCATTAGTCGCGTCAGACAGACTTATGCATGAGGGAAAGTGAATGACCGGTTCTGTTGCAGCTGTTGTTGTTACTTACAATCGAAAATATCTTCTTATTGAATGTCTGGATGCGCTACTCATGCAAACTGCTAATCTTGACAGGGTATATGTGATCGACAATGCGAGTACCGACGGCACAAGTGAACTGTTACGCACAAATGGTTACCTGGCCAACGAACGAATTGAATACATTAAAATGCCATACAACACCGGGGGGGCAGGAGGATTTCACGAAGGAATCCGCCGCGCGCATGTGGCTGGTTTCGGCTGGATTTGGATTATGGACGATGATGCCGAGCCGGCATCTGAAGCATTGTCATTACTGCGTCAGACGTTTCGAAGTGAAGTAGCAGCTGTCGCGAGCCTAACAGTCGGCAGAGATGGGAACCCACAATATAAACATCGAGGATGGTTCAATTTCTCTCGCAAGGACGACGGAATTATCGACCCTATTAATGAAGGCGACATAGAAGCAGATGAATTACCAGTGAATTTTGCTTCATTCGTAGGATTAGCAATTAATCGGGCAGCTATTGAGAAAATAGGATATCCAAAGAAAGAGTTTTTTATACATTACGACGACAATGAATATTGCATCCGATTGTCATCCTTTGGCCCTATTATTCTCTCACCACGAAGCGTCATAAAACATAAAGATCAGGCGCATTCCGAGAGTCAATCCCGACATAGACGCATTTTAGGAAGAACCAGCGAGAGAGTTCCTCTTGAAAAGCTATGGATAACATACTTTGGGCTTCGGAATCGTATATGGCTTAAGAGCGAGAATGCCTCTTTTATCGATTCATTTCTATATTCTGTCCGTTGGTTTTCGCGAAAATGCGTCGGAATACTGCTGTACGATGACCACAAGTACATCCGGATGCGTTTTTTTTGGAATGCGATTTACGATGGCCTTAGTGGGAACTTCGATAACGATAAGCCAAAGCGCTTACTTATGATTCGCCCAGTGACAGCAATTAGAAGATCATGACATTCAAAAATCCAATAATCGAACGTGCGGTCACTGTCGTCACCGTCACCTACGGCGAGCGCCGCGCGTACTTGCGTCAGGTGCTCGATGCGCTGCCGGCGCAGGGCGTGGGCCGCGCAGTGGTGGTGGACAATGGCGCGCGCTGGCCGGTGAAGGACGAACTGGCCGCGGCCTACGGGGACTTCGTGGACGTGGTCGAGATGGGCCGCAACACGGGCTCGGCGGCCGGGTTCGGGGCCGGCATCCGGCGTGCGCTGGAGACCGGCGCCGAATACATCTGGCTGCTGGATGATGATAACCGCCCGGCACCGGATTGCCTCGCTGCGCTGGGCGCGGCGTATCAGGACCTGCGCGGGCAGCATCCCGCGGATCTTCTGGCCGTGCTCGCCTTTCGCCCGGAGCATCAGGCGGACGTGGCCGCCGGCGTGCCGCTGCGCTACGTCAATCCGCGCCGCAACAGCTTCCGCGGTTTTCATGTGCTCGACATTCCCTACAAATTCTGGCGGCGTACACCCTGGGGTCGGCCGCGCGCGAGCGGCGGGCTGCCCGCGCGCGTGGACCTTGGCGTGGCGCCCTATAGCGGACTGTTCTTCCACCGCGCGGTGGCCGAGCGCTTCGGCCTGCCGCGCGCCGATTTCGTGCTCTATGCCGACGATACCGAATTCACCCATCGGCTCACCGCTGCCAGAGGACGCATCGTCCTGATCACCGCCGCGGCCATCGAGGACCTGGAATCGTCCTGGAACGTGCGCCAGACCCAAGGCCATTCCTTCGGGGTGCTGCTGCATCAGGGGAGCGATTTCCGCGCCTATTACAGCGCGCGCAATCAGGCCTATTTTGAAGCGCACTGCCGGACGCGCAACGACTTCATGTTCGCGCTGAATCGGGGCGTCTACCTTGCGGTGCTCACCGTTCTGGCCTTTGTGCAGGGGCGCCGCCGGCGCCTTTGGCTGGTGCGTCAGGCCGAGCGCGACGGACGGGCTGCGCGGCTGGGACCGAACCCGAGATTCCCCTTGTGAAGATCCTGTTTCTCAACCTGTTCGACGATCCGGCCGAAGGTGGTGGAGCGGAGGTCGTCATTTGGAATCTAATAGCGCTACATCAGGAGCGTAGGATCGAGCCGGTCATGCTGTCCATCGGCGCCGAGCCCGGCCTGCACCGCGCGGATCGCGATGGCGTGCGTATCTGGCGCGCCGGCATGCGCAACGTTTACCGGCCGGATCTGAAACATCGGCCGCATCCGGTCGCCCGCGCTGCCTGGCATCTGCTCGACAGCTACAACGCGCCCATGCAGCCGCTCTTGCGCCGCGTGCTGGAGATCGAGCGGCCCGATGTCGTGTCCATCCACAACCTGCCGGGCTGGTCGGCGGCGGCCTGGAAAACCATCGCAGACATGGGCATCCCCATGGTCCAGGTGCTGCACGACGCCTACAATCTCTGCCCCAAGACCACCATGTACCGCGCAGGCGGCGGCAACTGCGCCGGTCAGTGCACCCGCTGCCGCCTGCTGCGCCTGCCGCACCGCGCGCTCAGCCGCCGCGTGTCCGCCGTGGTGGGCGTGAGCCGCTTCATCCTGGACCGGCACCTGCAGGCCGGCTACTTCGCCGGCGTGCCCCTCCATCGCGTGATCCACAACGCGCGCGATGCAGCGGAGCTGGGCGTGCCCGATGCGCCGGCGCGCACGGCCGGACCGGCGCTGCGCATCGGCTTCATCGGCCGGCTCGATCCCACCAAGGGCGTGGAACCGCTGCTGGATGCCTTCGCCGCCGCCGACCTGCCCGATGCGGAACTGTGGATCGCCGGCAGCGGCAAGGCGGAATACGAGCAGCGGCTGCGCGCGCGCCATGCCGGCGGGCGCGTGCGCTTTCTGGGCCGGGTGGCACCCCGGGAGTTCTATCCGCAGGTGGATATCGTGGTCGTGCCGTCGCTGTGGCAAGAGCCCCTTGGAATGGTGGTGGCAGAAGCGCTCGCCTTCGGCAAGCCCGTCGTCGGCGCGCGCCGCGGCGGCATCCCCGAAATGATTCGCCCCGGCGAAAACGGCCTGCTGTTCGAGCCCGACACAGTCGGAGACCTGACGGCCGCACTACGCCGACTGGCTGCGGACCCGGCCTTGCGTACCCGTATGGAGCGGGCCGCCCGTGCTTCGGCCGCACCGTTTCTGGATCGGGACGGGTGGATCGCGCAATACCAAGTGCTCTATGAACAGATCGCGCAGCGCCCCTTGCAATAAAGCACATAGTTCGCAACCTGCGGAAGGCCAGTGAACAAGGAATGCCCATGAGTTGGAAAGCCCAAGCCCGCCGCATGATCAATCGCGTTCTGGAGCCAGCCGGCTTCACGCTGCGTCACTTCCAGCCCGAGATGCGCTTTCGCGAGATGATCTCGCCGCAGGTGCGGATGCGACAGATCGAAGCCTTTCTTGCCGCAATGACAGAAAGCTTGGCGAACTTTCCAGAACTAGCGAGCCAACTGCCGTCAGCGGCCCAGATCCGCACTTTCACTGAGGCTTTGCCTCGATGCCCGGTGGCGCAGGATACCGGGGGCGGTGGGTTTTCCGCTGCTATGCTGCTCTGGACCATCGCCCGCGCAATCGAACCCGCGCTCGTGGTGGAGAGCGGTACGTTTCGCGGCTTCACCACTTGGGTGCTGCGTCAGGCGGTGCCGCAGGCACGGCAGTACGCCTTCGACATCTCCTTTGCCGAGCGGCAGCAATTGGAAGAGGGCGTCAGCTACCACGAGCACGACTGGATGGACCTGCCGCTGAATTGCCCAGCACAGACAACCGCGCTGATCTATTTCGACGACCACGTGGACCAGTGGCAGCGCATCCGCGAGGCCGCGCCCCGGGTGCCGCTGGTGAGGCGCAACTGCGCGAGCTGGGCATCCGCCTGCGCGCCGCGCCGGGCGGCGGGTGAGGCCTCCGCCATCGGTCGCGCTTCAGACCGGTCGAGGCAAGGGGTCGCTTGCTGCCGCATCCAAACAAAGCTCAAGCCGGCGCGGGCATCAGCGGCCCGCTCGCGCCCCGGTCGCCGGGATTTTTCCGGTATCGCGTCGGGGGATGCCCTATAGCGCATCCAGCGGACTGCGCACCCCGCGCCCGCCCTTGTTCAGCACGTGGGTGTAGACCATCGTGGTGCTTACGTCGGCGTGGCCGAGCAGCTCCTGCACGGTGCGGATGTCGTAGCCGTTCTGCAACAGATGCGTCGCAAAGGAATGGCGCAGCACGTGCGGCGTGCACGGCTTGACGATCCCGGCCTTGATGGCGGTGCCCTTGACCGCCCGCTGCACCGACTCCGGTAAGACATGATGACGCCGCACCGCGCCTGAGCGCGGGTCGACACTGCGGTTCGGCGATGGAAACACGTACTGCCAGCCCCAACTCTTGCCGGCCTTGGGATATTTCACCGCCAGTGCATCCGGAAGCCACACCTCGCCGAAGCCGTCGGCGAGATCGGCATCGTGCAGCCGCTTGGCACGGAGAATCTGATCCTGCAACGGCAGGATCAGATTCTCCGGCAACATCGTCACCCGATCCTTGCCGCCCTTGCCGTCACGCACCACGATTTCGCGCCGCTCGAACTCCACATCCTTCACCCGCAGCCGCAGCCCCTCCAGCAACCGCATGCCGGTGCCGTACAGCAGGCTGACGATCAGCCCCATGGTGCCATTCAGTTCGTCCATCAGCGCGCGCACCTCGCGCGGCGTCAGCACCACCGGCAGTCGTTTGTTCACCTTGGCCTGAACGACCTCGCCCAACCACGGCAGATCGACGCCCAGCACCTTCCCATAGAGGAACAGCAGTGCCGCCTTCGCCTGATTCTGCGTCGAGGCCGACGCCTGTCGCTCTGTGGCCAGGTGCGTCAGAAAAACACCGACCTCGGCCGCACCCATCTCGGCGGGGTGCCGCTTGCCGTGAAAAAGAATGTACCGCCTTGCCCAGTCGAGATACGCCTGCTCCGTGCGGTAGCTGTAATGCCGTACCCGCAGCGCATCGCGCATGCGGTCGAGTAGCTTTGGTTGCTTGGAAGATGAGAGATCAGTCATCCGGGAAATCTTGGGTCGTCTAAATCAGGCCATCAATGATAGCAGGTTGATTTCATGAAAACCGCTATTGCCTTGGGCGATCCGACGGTGTACGGTGGAGGTCGTCTAATTCTAGTTAGGGGGCAATGTGCGAGAGTCAGTGAAGAAAGCAGTGGATTTCATAGGGATCATTCTAGGCTTGATTTTCTTCTATAACTTGCATTTGGCCAACAAAGAACAAAGTCGAATCGACCAGGAATTACACGAACAAGCTAT
>DATLZY010000061.1:0-23691 GCA_035573755.1 Candidatus Acidiferrales bacterium | reverse complement strand
CGCCAGCGCCCGGCGTTCGCTCAGCCCCTTGTCGACCATGTGGCGCACTTGCTCCCGCCGGGCCGGTGCGCTCACCATTTTCTTCCCAGGACGTCCTTGATCACCTCGTTCTCGAGGACCTGCTCGGCCAGCAGCTTCTTCAGCCGGGCGTTCTCGGCTTCCTGATCCTTCAGGCGCTTCGCGTCCGGCACGCTCATCCCGCCAAACTTGCTGCGCCACAGCTCATACCAGCCCTCGCTGAAGCCCTGCCGGCAGCACAGCTCCTTGACCAACACGCCAGACTCCGCCTCACGCAGAAAGCCTATCATCTGCTCTTCGGTAAACCGCTTCTTCACCTCCCATCCCCTTGCCTTCGGGGATCAGACTCCAAACCCCCATCTACTCAAAACCGGGGGGACGTCGGGCGGAATGCAGCAAGCGACATAGCCAAACTGTTATTCTGAAACAGCTACCCTCTTGGGTAGGCGCCCGACCGGTGTGCCGTTATTTTTGATCGGCTGGCTTGTCTGTAAGGGATCGTTAAGCTAAGCAGTGTATACGTGGCGCCTCGTGCACAGCGCCGTTCTGTGGAGGGTCTTCGATGTGCGCTCGCTCAACTACCAAGCCGTTTCTCTGGATGGGATTGTTAGCAGCGCTCTTCGGTACAGCGGTCCATGCCTTCGAACCGTTGCCGGCTAAACCGACCGATCCAGCCGGAAATCCCACTACACCGGCCAAAACGGCCTTGGGTAAGACCCTGTACTTCGATCCGCGACTGAGCGTTGACGGAACCGTCTCGTGCAACTCCTGCCACAACGTCATGTCTGGCGGCGAGGACAACCGTCCTGTGTCGATGGGTGTACGCGGACAGCTGGGCGGCCGATCAGCGCCGACGGTCTGGAACGCGGCCTTTCTGTCGGTGCAATTCTGGGATGGGCGAGCGCCCAGCCTCGAGGAGCAGGCCAAAGGACCGCTGATCAATCCGGTCGAGATGGGCAACCCAGATCATGCGGCCGTGGTCCTTCGCCTAAAGAGCATCCCCGGCTACGCTCCGCTGTTCCAGCAGGCGTTCAACACACCCGAAATCACCATCGACCGAATCGCTCAGGCGATCGCCGCGTATGAACGGACCCTGATTACGCCTAACAGCGCTCTTGACCGTTATATCAAAGGCGACAAGAAAGCCTTGACCCCTGCGCAAGTCCGCGGCATGACGGCATTCCAGGAAACAGGCTGCATCGCCTGTCACAGCGGCCCCAGTTTCGCTGGCCCGCCACTACCAGCAGGTCAAGGGTTCTATCAGAAGTTCCCAATCTTCCCGGGAAGCGCTTATGACGCGCGCTATCGACTGACGGAAGATCTCGGCCGCTATCAGGCAACGCAACAGGAAGCCGACAAGCATTTCTTCCGTGTGCCCAGTCTGCGCAATGTGGCACTGACAGCGCCTTATTTTCACAACGGTTCGGTTCAGACGCTGGACGAGGCCGTGCGTGTTATGGCCAAGACTCAGCTCAACAAGGAACTCGATGAAGCAAAGGTGAAGGACATCGTGGCCTTCCTCAACGCCCTCACCGGCCAATTTCCGCGCCAGGAGATGCCGCAACTGCCGCCCACACCCGGCAGAACCGCTTACTCTCCATGATTCCGGGAGTCATTTGCCTCACCCGCTTCCCCTTGGGGGGGGTGGTGCCCGTTCCAGGCCGATCGCGACGCCCTTTATCCCCGCCGCGACAGCCGCAGCAAGCGGTCGAAGTGGCGTTTGCTGCCCCAGGCGCCGATCGCGGTGCAGACGAGCCCTGCGAGGCGGGCGAGGACGACTTCAGGCAGGGCGTTGCCGTCGGGCGGCCAGTAGGTGCCGCTGGGGCCGGCGGGCAGGGGCTGCAGGCTGCGATAAAACGCCAGCGCGAGCAGGCCGATGCCCAGAACCCACCATTTGCGGCGGTGGCGCTCGACGGCGCCGGGTGCGGGGTCGGTGTTCGGGGATGGAGAGGGAGACGTTTCGGGCATGGGGTCACTGATCCTCGGGGCGATGGTCGCCGCCCCGAAGATCGGCACCCGCAGGCTCATTTCCCGTGGTGATGGGCGGCGTGGACGGCCTGGAAGGCGGCTTCGAAATCCAGCACCTTGCCGCCGAAGCCCTTGGCGAAGCGCTCGGCCTCGTCTTTCTTGGCAAAGGCCAGGAAAGAGGGTTCGCAGCAGGCGGTGAAGCTCGATCCACGAACATAATAGGCAGCGCGGGCGTCGATTTCATCCCCGCGCAGGAAGTCCAGCGTCCGCGCCTTCACGTCCTTGGGCGCGTCTTTCAGCATCGCCAGCCCGCAACCGGCGCAACCCATGCGTTCTTCCTTGCCGTCCGGCTGCACGAGCACGAAGCCCACGTGCGCGTTGCTCATTTCCTTGCCGCACATGCCGCAGGTCGCGGGCGCGTCGGCCGTTTCCTTGCCGCACATGCTGCACGTCGCGTGCTCATCCATCCCCTGCGCCGCTAGCGCCATGCCGGGCACGCCTGCTGCTACGCCGAACGCCAGCGCCACGCCCATGATCCAGTGCCTGATTCGCATCGATGGTCTCCTCGTGAGGGTCCAAGATCCGGTTTTCAGGGCAAGTGTGCGCGGGGCGGCGCAACCGGGGTTTGATCGGCATCAAGAACCGCCGCGACGGGACACATCGCCTTGGCCAGCAGGGCGCAGGTGCCATAGACCACCAGACCGGCGAACAGGATGTCGCTGAGGAAGTGCCCGCCCGCGGCCATGCGCCAGAAGCCGACGATGCCGCCCGCCGCGATCCCGGCCAGCAGCCACGCGCGCCGGCGGCGTGGATCGACGAAGGCCCCGGCCATGAGGAAGAAACCCAGCGCGGCGTCGCCGCTGACGAAGCCGCAGTTGCTGTCGCATTCCTGCGCGGGCGTGAGCGGCGGAGTGTAGTGCTGCGGCCCGCCGAAGGCCGTTACATAGCTCGGTCGCGCTCGGCCCCAGTGTTCCTTCAGGCCGAGATTGACGATGAGGCCCGGCCCGATCAGTAGCGCCAGCAGCAGATACAGCCAGCCGCGCCGGGGCAATCCCCGCCACCGGCGGCCCGCGCGGGCGCGCACCAGCCCGATGAGGAAGACCAGCAAGGCGCCGGCGCCGACGATGCGGACGATCCGCTTCTGCCACAGGCTGATGGGCAGGTCGGTCCACCAGAACTCGCGCGGGGCCAGATAGAACTGGCGCGCCGTCCACAGATCGAGCGCAGGCCAGCGCCAAAACAGGATGCCCAGCATGATGCCGAGACATAGGGCGGGATAGACGGGCAGAGGCCGGTTCATGGTGGGTCGCTCCGGGTGGGGTAGCCGGTAAAGCCCTGCAGGCGATAGAGCCCATGGAGGCGCGCCCGGCCGCCTTGCGGCTGCAGCGCCCCGCCCAAGGATTCGACGTGGGCGAAATGGGGCAGGATGGCGGCCGTCTGCGTGGGTGAGCCGATCAGCAGCCAGGCGGGACAGTCGGCGCGGGCAAGATCACGGGTGAGATCGAAGTGATCGTGGATCGGCCCGGGCGGATGCCACTTGACGATGGGCGCGGGCCGCGGCAGGGCGTAGTAGGCCATGGCGGCAGCGGTGGCGCGATCCGCGACCAGCAGGCAATCAGCAGGGTAGCGCTGGCGCCACGACGCGACCTCGCGGCCCAGCGCCTCCCAACCGCGCAGGCGCTTGAACGGGTCGGCGTGCAGCGGAAATCGCGCGTGGTCGTCTCCCCAGCGCAGGACGGCGCCGGCCAGCGCCAGCCCCAACAGGACGTTCAGCGCCAGCGTCGCGCGCAGCGCCGGTCGCCACGTGCGGGTCAGCAGGCCCCGTGCGGCCAGGATCGACCCGGCCACGTAGGCGCTCACCGCCCAGTTGGCATTGGCGCCGGCGATCGCCGCCAGCGTCAGATAGAAGACCAGCACCGGCGCGGTGAACCAGAGCAGCAAGCGAACGCGGGGATCGGCGGGCAGCCGCAGCGCCATGAGCAGGCCCAGGAACACGCCCGGCCCCAGCAGCGCGGCCTGGCTCGCGATGAAGCCGAGCAGCGCGCCCGGATGCAGGCCCGCGCCGCCCAGCTCGGCGTCCGCGCCGGTGTGCCGGTAGCTGACGAAATCATGGATGGCGTTCCAGAGGAGATTCGGCGCATAGCAGGCGCCCGCGACCATCAAGGCCAGCGTCGCGCCGCGCCGGGACGTGCGGCCGCCGCTCAGCGCATGCCCCAGCCAGCCGAGCAGGAAAAACGCCATGGCGTATTTGGACAGCAGCCCCAGCCCGAGAGCGAGCCCCAGCGCAGGCCACCAGCGGCCGCCGCGTCGTTCGGCCTCGATCAGGGCATAAAGCGCGGCGCTCCAGAACAACAGCAGGGGCGCGTCGGTCGAGATGAGCAGGCTGGAAAAGCTGACGGCCGGCAGGGTGAGGTAGACGAGGGCGGCGGCCGCCCCGGTGCGCGCATCGTACAGCGCCCGGCCGGCGAGCAGGACGAAGCCCGCGGTGCCGGCATGCAGCAGCGGCGAGGCAAGGCGCACGGCCCATTCGGCGTTCCCCGCGAGGCTCGTGGTGAGCGCGATCAGCCAGGCGATCAGCGGCGGCTTGGAGTAGTAGCCGGCGGCAGGCTGGGTGGACCACAGCCAGTACTGCGCCTCGTCCACGAAGAGATCCAGCGGCGAGGCCACGAGCAGCGCGATGCGCAGGGCCGTCAGCAGGGCGATGATGCCCAGCACCCGCGATGGGATGGTCGAGGCCGGGAAGCGCGAATCGGGGAGTGCGGCAGCGTGCATGGGATCGCTGGTCGAGTCATCGGTTTTTCACATGGGAGCGATAGGCTAGCGGGCTTTCGCGACGATTCCGTGAAGGGCCTCATGCCTGTCCCCCCCGGTTCATTCCCGCGCGCCGCTGCGGCCCGGCTGCTGCTGTTGCTGGGCGCGCTGGCGCTGTTCCTGCCCGGCTTCTTCAGCCTGCCGCCCACCGATCGGGACGAATCCCGCTTTGCGCAGGCCAGTCGCCAGATGCTGGAAGACGGCGACTATCTGCACATCCGCTTCCAGGAACAGGACCGGCTCAACAAGCCGGCCGGCATCTACTGGCTGCAGGCCGCCGCGGCGCGGCTGGCCGGCGTGGGCTGGGACAACCCGATCTGGCCGTTTCGCCTGCCGTCGCTATTGGGGGCGCTGGCGGCCGTGGCTCTGACCGCGCGGCTGGGCGAGCGGCTGGGCTCGCCCGGCACAGGTTGGCGTGCCGGCGCGCTGCTCGCGCTGACCGTGCTGCTGGGGGTGGAAGCCAGGCTGGCTAAGACCGATGCCGTCCTGCTGGCGCTGGTGGTGGCGGCCCAGGCGGCGCTCTGGGCGATCTACCAAGCCCATCGGGCGCATCGCCCGGCGCCCGCGCTCGCGGTGCAGGGGTTCTGGCTCGCGCAAGCGGTGGCGCTGCTGGTCAAGGGGCCGATCGCTCTCTTGGTGTCGTTGCTGACGGTGCTCGCCCTTGCGCTGGCCGACCGTGATGCGCGGCTGTGGCGCGCGCTGCGGCCCGGCTGGGGTGCGCTGTGGTTCGCCGTGCTGGTGCTGCCTTGGCTGTGGGCCATCACCCGGGCGAGCGACGGCGCGTTCTGGCACGACGCCGTGGCGCGCGATCTGCTCGCCAAGGCGGCGCGCGGACAGGAATCGCATGGCGCGCCGCCCGGCACGCATCTGCTGCTGACGCCGCTGACGCTCTGGCCCGCCGTGCTGTTGCTGGCGCCGGGCCTGGCGGCCTCGTGGTGCGCGCGCGCCGAGCCCGCTGCGCGGTTTCTGCTGGCCTGGGCGCTGCCGTTCTGGCTGACCTTCGAGCTGATCCCGACCAAGTTGCCGCACTACATCCTGCCGGCCGTGCCGGCCTTGTGCCTGATGGCGGGCACGCTGCTCACCGGTCCCCATGCCGCCGCGCCGGCCTGGAGCCGCTGGCTCGGCCGGGCGCTGTGGGTCATCGGCGCCCTGGTCCTGTCGGGTCTGACGGTGTGGCTGCCGCAGGCGGCGGGTGAGCCATCCGCCCGTTTTGCACTTGCGGCCGGCGTGATGGTGCTGGGCGCGGCGGTGCTGTGGGCGCTGGGGCGCCGCGGGCCGGCGTTGGGGCTGGCCGGGCTGCTGCCCGCAGTCCTCGTGCTGGGGTTCATGCTGCCGCGGCTCGATGCGCTCTGGCCGAGTCGCGAGGTGGCGCGGCAACTGCAGGCGCAGGGCATCACGGCGCCGCTCATCGCCGCCGGCTATACCGAGCCCAGTCTGGTCTTCTGGACGGGCCGCGCCACGACGCTGCTGAGTGACGGGGATGCGGCGGCCCGGCGGCTCTTGCGCGAACAGGATAGGCCGGTGCTGGTGGATGCACGACGGGAAGCGGCGTTTCTGGCGGCGCTGGCGGGCGCGGGCGCAGCCGCCGAGCCGCTGGCGCGCATCGCCGCGCGCGACCTCAACGGCGGCGGTCCGCTGCGCTTGACGCTCTACCGCTTGGCGGGGGAGGCACGATGAGCGGCTGCGGCAACGCGGCGAACCCCGTCCTGCCGGGTTCGGTCCGCTGCGGCGCGCTGCTCATCGGCGGGGCGCTCGCCATGGCGGTCTGCATCCTCTGGATCGATCGTCCGCTGGCCTGGATGTTCCGCCGCCGGACGTTTTTCTTCGACGGGCTGGCGTCCTGGATCACCCACGCCGGGGATTCGCTCTGGGTGTTGTCCGCGGCGTTGCTGGTCGGCGCGCTGGGCCTGCTGGTGCAACGCCGCGCTGCCGCGCCGCTCCTGCGGGCCCGCGCGCAGCGGATCAGTCTGGCATGTGCCTTCGTCTTTTTCAGCGTCGCGAGTTCCGGCGTGCTGGTGAACGCGCTCAAGTACGCCTTCGGCCGGGCGCGGTTCAATGCCCTGATGCTGCGGGGGGAATACGGATTTTATTTCTTCGAGGGGGGCTACGATTTCAGCTCTTTCCCCTCGGGCCATGCCAACACGGCGCTGGCCGTCAGTGTCGCGCTGGCCTGTCTCTGGCCGCGCGCGCGCCGGCTGTTCCTGCTCGCCGGCGTCCTGCTCGCCTCCAGCCGGGTGGTGCTGACGGCGCATTACCTGAGCGATGCGCTGGCCGGGGGCGCGCTCGGATGGTGGACCACGCGGTTGTGGTGGCGCTGGTTCGCGCTGCGCTATCCGCTGCTGCGACCGGGCGACCCGGCCCGCGCCGGTCAGTGCGTCGCGGAGGACGGCGGCGGCGCGTCGTCGGCCAAAAGCTGGCCGACGTCGACGGCATCGAAGCGGTAATCGCGTCCGCAGAACTCGCAGGTGACCGAGATCTTGCCCTGCTCGCGCAGGATGTCGTGCAGTTCCTCGCTGCCCAGTTGCCGCAGCATGGCGGCCACGCCTTCGCGGGAGCAGCGGCAGCGGAAGCTGACCGGCGCGGGTTCGAACAGCCGCACGTTCTCCTCGGCGAACAGCCGGCGCAGCAGCGTCTCGGCCGGCCACTGCTGCAGCTCGGCTGCGCTCAGGGTGTCGAACAGCTGATTGCAGCGGTTCCAGGCGTCGGGATCGGCGCTCTCGCCCGGCATGCGCTGCAGCAGCAGGCCGGTGACGGTGTGCTCGGTTGCCGCAAAGCGCAGCCGCGCAGGGAGTTGTTCGGACTGGGCGAAATAGTGCTCGAGAGCGCCCGCGAGATCCTCCCCGATCAGCGGGACGACGCCTTGATAGCGCTCGTGGGGCTTGCGGCCCTCCAGCGCCAGCAGCAGCCGGCCCTGCTCGCCGAAATCGATCTCCTCGCTCGGCAGGCTCTCGTCGTAGCGGGCCGTGGCGCGCAGGTGCAGCAGGTGGTCGCACTGCGCCAGCACGAGGCGCAGCGGCCCGTCGGTTTCGATCTGCAGGTTGAGCCGGCCTTCGAACTTCAGTCCCGCGGTGAGCAGGGCGCTGGCCGCCATGGCCTCACCCAGCAGGCGTCGCACCGGGGGCGGGTCGATGCGGCGCGATTGCGCTTCCTGCCAAGTGGCGTCGAGGCGCACCCATTGTCCGCGGATCGGGAAATCCTCGAACAGGAAGCGGTACAGACGGTCGCCATCCCTCATTTCAGCCGTCCAGCTTGCGGCGCAGCAGCTCGTTGAGCTGGGCGGGGTTGGCCTTGCCGCCCGTGGCCTTCATGGCCTGCCCGACGAAGAAGCCGAACAGCTTGTCCTTGCCCGCGCGGTACTGGTCGCGCTGGGCCGGGTTGTCGGCGATGATCTGGTCGATGATGGTTTCCAGCGCGCCGCTGTCGGTGATCTGCCGCAAGCCCAGCCGGTCGATGACGGCGTCGGCATCGCCGCCCTCGGTCCAGAGCACCTCGAACACCTGCTTGGCGATCTTGCCCGAAATGGTCTCGTCGCTGATGCGCACCAGCAACCCCGCCAGTTGCGCGGCGCTCACCCGGCTCTGCGTGATGTCGAGGTTCGCCTCGTTGAGCCGTGCGGCCAGCTCGCCCATGACCCAGTTGGCGGCGAGTTTGGCATCGCTTGGGGCCTGCGCCACGACGGCTTCGTAGTAATCGGCCAGTTCCCGCGTGCTGGTGAGCACGCCGGCGTCGTAGTCGGGCAGGCCGTAGTCGGCGACGAAGCGGGCGCGCTTGGCATCCGGCAGCTCGGGCAGGGTGGCGCGCACGGCGTCGACGAAGGCCGGCTCGATCACCAGCGGCAACAGGTCCGGGTCGGGGAAGTAACGGTAATCGTTGGCTTCCTCCTTGCTGCGCATGGAGCGGGTCTGGTCCTTGACCGAGTCGTAGAGGCGGGTTTCCTGCACCACCGCGCCGCCGCTTTCGATCAGATCGATCTGGCGCTCGACCTCGTGGTTGATGGCCCGCTCCACGAAGCGGAAGGAATTGAGGTTCTTGATTTCGCAGCGCGTGCCGAGGCGCTCCGCGCCGCGGCGGCGCACCGAGACGTTGGCGTCGCAGCGGAACGAGCCTTCCTGCATGTTGCCGTCGCAGATCTCCAGATAGCGCACCAGGGCGTGCAGCTTCTTCATGTAGGCCACGGCTTCCTTGGCCGAGCGCAGGTCGGGTTCGGAGACGATCTCGAGCAGCGGCGTGCCGGCGCGGTTGAGATCGATGCCCGAGAGCCCGTGGAAGTCCTCGTGCAGGCTCTTGCCGGCGTCTTCTTCCAAGTGAGCGCGGGTGATGCCGATGCGCTTGCGTTCGCCGTTGTCCAGGTCGATGTCCAAGTGCCCCTGGCTCACCACCGGCAGCTCGAACTGGCTGATCTGGTAGCCCTTGGGCAGGTCGGGGTAGAAGTAATTCTTGCGCGCGAACACCGAGCGCGGGGCGATGTGGGCCTGCACCGCGAGGCCGAATTTCACCGCCATGCGCACCGCCGCCTCGTTGAGCACCGGCAGGGTGCCGGGATAGCCCAGGTCGATGACGCTGGCCTGGGTGTTGGGCGCCGCGCCATAGCGCGTGGCGGCGCCGGAAAAGATCTTGCTGCGGGTGGCGAGCTGGGCGTGGATTTCCAGCCCGATCACGACTTCCCATTCCATGCAGGTATCCTCGAAGGGTGCGGGCCGATGTCAGGCAAAAGCGGTCGGTTGGCGACGGTGCCAGTCGGTTTCCCGCTGGAACTGGTGCGCCATGTTGAGCAAGCGGCCTTCCTCGAAGTGCGGCCCGATCAGCTGCAGGCCCACCGGCAGGTTCTCGACGAAGCCGGCCGGCAGCGACAGGCCCGGCAGGCCGGCGAGGTTTACTGCGATGGTGTTGATGTCCGACAGATACATCTTCACTGGATCGTCCGTCTTCTCGCCCAGCCGGAAGGCCACCTCGGGCGCCGTGGGGCCGGCCAGCACGTCGACGGTCTCGAACACGCGGCGGAAATCCTCGGTGATCAGACGTCGGCAGCGCTGGGCCTTGAGGTAATAGGCGTCGTAGTAGCCGGCCGAGAGGACGTAGGTGCCGATCATGATGCGGCGCTTGACCTCGTCGCCGAAGCCCTCGCCGCGACTACGCTTGTAGAGATCCTCGAGGTTGGCGGGGTGCTCGCAGCGGTAGCCGTAGCGCACACCGTCGAAGCGCGAGAGATTGGAGGACGCCTCGGCCGGGGCCAGCGTGTAGTAGGTCGGCACCGAGAGCCCGAGGTTGGGCAGATGCACGGGGTGCAGGGTCGCGCCGAGGGTCTCGAACACCTTCAGCGCCGCCTCGATGGTCTCGCCGACGGCCGGGTCGAGCCCGGCGCCGAAGAACTCTGCCGGGATGCCGATGCGCAAGCCGGTGAGCGGGTTGTTCAGGCTGCCGGCGTAGTGCGGAACGGGCAGATCCACGCTGGTGGAATCGCGTGGATCGAAGCCGGCCATGACTTCCAGCAGCAAGGCGCAGTCTTGCGCGTCGCGCCCGAACACGCCGGCCTGATCGAGGCTGGAGGCGAAGGCGATCATGCCGTAACGCGATACCCGGCCGTAGGTGGGCTTGAGGCCGGTGATGCCGCACAGCGCGGCTGGCTGGCGGATCGAGCCGCCGGTGTCCGAGCCGGTGGCGAGTGGCGCCAGACGCGCAGCCACAGCGGCGGCCGAGCCGCCCGAAGACCCGCCCGGTACCCGCGTCGGATCCCAGGGATTGCGTACTGGGCCGAAATAACTGGTCTCGTTGGAGGAGCCCATGGCGAACTCGTCCATATTGGCCTTGCCCAGGGTGACGAGACCGGCGGCGGCGCAGCGCGCGACGATGGTGGCGTCGAAGGGCGGCACGAAATCGCCCAGCATGCGCGAGCCGCAGGTGGTGCGCTGACCGGCCGTGAGGAAGATGTCCTTGTGGATCAGGGGAACGCCGGTCAAGGGCCCTGCGTCGCTGCGACGGCGGCGCGCGTCGGCCTCGCGCGCCTGTGCCAGCGCGCGTTCCGGCTCGACGGTGACGAGGCTGTTGAGCTCACCGTCGAACTGGGCGATGCGCTCCAGAAACACCTCGGTCAGCTCTTCGCTGGTGCATTGACCCTGGGCCAGGGCCTCGGCCATTTCGGCGACGGACAGACTGTGCATGCAAACTCCCGGCGGGGCGTGCGTGGGTTATTCGATGACCTTGGGGACCAGGAACAGGCCGTTTTCGGCGGCAGGCGCCTGGGCCAGACAGATCTCCCGCACGTCGGCTTCGGTGACCTCGTCGGGCCGCAGCCGCTGGGCGAGATCCAGGGGGTGCGCCATTTCGGTGACACCGGTGGTGTCCGCGGCGTTGATCTCGGCCAAAAGGTCGAGGCAGCGCGACAGCGACAGCGCATGCGCTTCAAGTTCGGATTCACTGACGGCCAGACGCGCCAGATGCGCGATGTTCCGGACGGTATCGATGTCGAGCGGCATGGGCGTTCTCCAACGGGCAGGCGCGCGAGCCTGTTGCCATCGCGCGGTCGGCTGCAGTGTACACGCAAGCGCGTCCGGTAGGTCCCCGGCCTTGCTCCGTTCATGCGGCATTGCTAGAGTCTGGCAGTTTACCAGCTTGCGACTCGGCCATTCCCCCTCCCCCCATAGGACCTAGAGACCTCCATGCTGAAATTCAAAGGGCTTCGGGGATTTTTCTCCAATGACCTGTCCATCGATCTCGGTACGGCAAACACCCTCATCTATGCTCGCGGCAAGGGGATCGTGCTCGACGAGCCGTCCGTCGTGGCGATCCGGGACGACGGCAACGGGCGCGGCAAGACCATCGAGGCGGTCGGCGCCGCGGCCAAGGCCATGGTGGGTCGCACGCCTGGCCACATCACCGCTATCCGGCCGCTCAAGGATGGGGTGATCGCCGATTTCACCGCCACCGAGAAGATGCTTCAGCACTTCATCCGCAAGGTTCACGATTCGCCCTATTTCCGTCCCAGCCCGCGCGTGCTGATCTGCGTGCCCTATGGCGCAACCCAGGTCGAGCGGCGTGCGATCAAGGAATCGGCGGCCGGCGCCGGCGCCCGGCGCGTGTACCTCATCGAAGAGCCCGTGGCCGCGGCCATGGGTGCGGGTATTCCGGTGCACGAGGCGCGCGGTTCCATGGTGCTGGACGTGGGCGGAGGCACCTCCGAGGTGGCTGTGATGTCGCTCAACGGCATCGTCTATGCGGCTTCGGCGCGGGTTGGCGGAGACAAGTTCGACGATGCCATCGTCAACTACGTGCGCCGCAACTACGGCATCCTGATCGGCGAGACCACGGCCGAGCGCATCAAGCGCGAGATCGGTTCGGCCTTCCCGGCCAAGGAAGTGCGCGAGATCGAGGTCAAGGGACGCCATCTGTCCGAAGGCGTGCCGCGCAGCTTCAGGCTGAACAGCAACGAGATCCTCGAATCCTTGCAGGAACCGCTGAGCGTCATCGTGCGGGCGGTCAAGACGGCGCTCGAACAGACGCCGCCGGAGTTGGCCTCGGACGTGGCCGAGCGTGGCATCGTGCTCACCGGCGGCGGCAGCCTGCTGCGCGATCTGGATCGTCTGCTGATGGAAGAGACGGGCATTCCTGTCGTGTTGGCCGATGAACCCCTCACCTGCGTGGCGCGCGGCGGCGGGCGGGTGCTGGAACTGGTGGATCAGCACGGCGTCGACCTGTTCTCGCTGGATTGAGAGACGCATCGCGGCCGGCCGCGACGTTGCGCCGGGGGGCAAGGCCATCAAACCGCTGTTCCGCAAGACCCGCGCACTGAATCTGCGCTTGGTGCTGCTGGTGTTCGCTGCCATTGGTCTGATGCTCTATGATTCTGGTCAGACCGAGCCGAAGCGGCTGCGCGTGATCGTCGGCACGCTGGTCTACCCGATTCAGCTCGCCGTCGATATGCCCATGCAGATCGGGCGAGAACTCACCGAAAGCCTGCGCACCCGCCGCACCATCCTGGCCGAAAACGAAAGCCTGCGCACCCGGCAAGTGCTGCTCGAGGCGCAGATCCAGAAACTGGCTGTGTTGCAGGCCGAAAATGCCCGCCTGCGCGAGTTGCTGCAGTCCTCGAGTCGCCTCGATGACCGCCTGTCCATCGCCGAGATCCTAGGCATGGACCTCGATCCCTATCGCCAGCGCATCACCATCAATCGGGGCTTGCTGCACCAAGTCCATGTCGGCCAGCCCATCATCGACGCCCGAGGGGTGATGGGTCAGGTCACCCAGGTCAACCTCAATACGTCGGTGGCCCTGCTCATCACCGATGCAGATCACTCGCTGCCGGTAGAGGTCAACCGCAACGGCCTGCGCACGGTGGCACAGGGCACGGGTGAGAGCCGCTGGTTGACCTTGCCTTATCTGCCCCGCAATGCCGACATCCGCGAGGGCGATCTCTTGATCACCTCCGGGTTGGGCGGCCGCTTTCCCCGTGGCTATCCGGTCGCCATCGTGCGCACGATTGACCGCCAAGGACAGGGCCGGTTTGCACAGGTACGGGCCGAAGTCACCGCGCAGGTGGATCGCAGCCGGGAGGTGCTGCTGATCTGGGATCACCCGCCGCTGGACAGCCCGCCGCCAGAGCCTCAGTCGCCCGAGGAGAAGTCTCCCTGATGCTGACCCGCTTCGGTGTGCTTGGCGCCTGCTTCTTCCTGGCGCTGTCGTTGACCTTCATTCCGTTGCCATCCTGGGCCGCGCCGTGGCGTCCCGACTGGGTGGCGCTGGTCTTGATCTATTGGATCATGGCATTGCCGGAGCGGGTCGGTCTCGCGACGGCCTGGAGCCTGGGCCTGCTGATGGACGCGGGCAGCGGCGGCATACTGGGCGTACAAGCCCTGAGCCTGACGCTGGCCGCCTACGTCGTGGCCCGTTTCCATCTGCAGCTTCGCGCCTTCCCGGTCTGGCAGCAGAGTCTGGCGCTCATCCCCATCCTGGCGCTGGCGGCGTTCCCGAGCTACTGGCTGGCCGGCATGGGTAATCGCGGCGATCCCCTGTTCCCCTGGCCCGGGATCCTGACCAGCGCGCTGATCTGGCCCTGGATGTTTGCCGTGCTCAGGAACGTGCGGCGCCGCTTCGTGCTCGGGTGATGGCCATGCGCCGTCGCTTGCACTGGAACCCGCAGGTTCGGCTGCACAACCCGGAACTCGAGCGACGGCTCATTCGCAGCCGGATTCTGGTGGCCGCCATCGTCGCATCCGTGCTCTTGCTGGGCATGGGGGTGCGTCTGTATGAACTGCAGGTCCATTCGCACGCTCATTTCGCGACTCTCTCGCAGGGCAATCGCGTGCGGTTGCGACCGCTGCCGCCGCCGCGAGGGCTCATCTATGATCGCCATGGCATCCTACTGGCCGAGAACCTGCCGTCGTTCCGGCTGGAGATCGTGCCCGAGGATGTGCCCGATCTGCCGCAAACCCTGGAGCGCTTGTCCCGGCTCGTGGAGATCACGCCCCGCGATCGCGAGCGCTTCGAACGTGAGCGACGGCGTAGCCGACCCTTCGATGCCATCCCCCTGCGCCACCGCCTGACCGACGAGGAAGTGGCGCGTCTGGCCATCGACCGCATTCATTTCCCCGGCGTCGATATCCGGGCCGATCTCACGCGCCATTACCCATTCGGCGCCAGCACCGCCCATGTGATCGGCTATACAGGCGCGGTGGACGAACGCGACCTGCGCGATGTCCCGGAGGGCACCTATGCCGGTCTGACGGAGGTCGGGCGCACTGGCGTCGAACGGTTCTATGAGGCTGAATTGCGCGGCGTGACCGGCTTCGAGAAAGTCGAGGTCAATGCCCAGGGTCGGACCGTTCGGGTGCTGGAGAGCCGCGCGCCCGTGGCTGGCCAGAATCTTTATCTGAGCCTCGACATCCGTTTACAGCGCGCCGCCGAGGCGGCACTGGCGGGACGGCGCGGCGCGATCGTGGCCATCGCGCCGGCCAGCGGCGAGATTCTGGCGCTGGTGAGTCAGCCTGCCTACGACGCCAATTTGTTCATCGGCGGTATTTCTGCGAAAAACTATCAGGCGCTGAGCCAGGATCCGGGTCGGCCGCTGTTCAATCGCAGCATCCTGGGTCAGTACCCGCCGGGGTCGACCGTCAAGCCTCTGCTCGGGCTGGCCGATCTGGCCAGCGGGCAGCCCCTGGGTCGAGGCGGCGTGTACTGCGCGGGCTTCGTCAAGCTGCCCAATCAGGAGCGGCTTTACCGGGACTGGAAACGGCGTGGCCATGGTCAGACCGACCTGCGCCGCGCCATTGCCGAATCCTGTGATGTGTATTTTTACCAGCTGTCGCTGGAGCTGGGGATCGATCGGATTCATGACACGCTGGTGGCATTTGGCCTGGGGCATCAGACGGGCGTCGATCTGCCGGGCGAACGGGGCGGGCTGGTGCCGTCCAAGGACTGGAAGCAGCGCGTGCGCAAACAGCCCTGGTACATCGGAGAAACGCTGGTGAACTCGATCGGTCAAGGCTACAACCTCGCCACGCCGCTACAGCTGGCCCAGGCCGCGGCCACCCTGGCCCGGCGCGGGCAGGTGCTGCAGCCCCGCGTAGTGCGCGCACGGGAGGATGTGGCCAGCGGTCGGTATGTTCCGCTCACACCGGTACCGGGCGCAGCCGTTCCTTTGGGCACACCGGCCCAGTGGGAAACCGTCATCGACGCCATGCACGATGTTGTGCAGACGCCGGGCGGCACAGCCTTCGGTAGCGGCCGCGACGCGCCTTATGCCTATGCGGGCAAGACGGGCACCTCGCAGGTGTTCGGGCTAGGCAGTGAGGAGGAGTACGTCGAAGAAAACGTGGCGGCCCACCTGCGCGATCATGCCTTGTTCATCGGCTTTGCCCCACAGCACGACCCGACCATTGCCATTGCGGTGGTGGTGGAACACGGTGGCAGCGGCGGACACACGGCCGCGCCCATTGCCCGGCAAGTCCTCGATGCCTATCTGGTGCCCAAGGAGCCCATGCCATGAACCGCGTGTTGTACGAAGCCGGAAGCGGCCTGCGCGCACCGCTGCGTGACTGGCCGACTTGGCTGCATGTGGATCTGCCGCTTGTGGTGTTGCTGAGCGTCCTGTCTGGCGTGGGTCTCATGATTCTTTACAGTGCGGGCGGCGCGGACATGGGCCTGCTGGTGCGTCAGATCATCCGCCTGGGTCTGGCCTTTGCGGTCATGTTTGCCGTTGCCCAGGTGCCGAGCGACTGGTTGTACCGGCTGGCGCCCGTTCTTTATGGGGCCGGCCTGGTGTTGCTGATCCTGGTCATGCTGCTGGGGGACATCGGCAAGGGTGCGCAGCGCTGGTTGGATCTGGGGGTGATCCGCTTTCAACCGTCCGAACTGATGAAGCTCGCCATGCCGCTCATGATCGCCCGTTATCTGCAGGACCGGGGGATTCCACCGCAGCGCTGGGACGTACCCATCGTGCTGGTGTTGATTGGCGGCCCGGTGCTCTTGATCGCCGAACAGCCAGACTTGGGCACGGCCGTGCTGGTGATGACGGCGGGTATGGCGGTGCTGTTTCTGGGCGGACTCGGCTGGCGCTGGATCATGGCCCTGTCGGCAGCGCTCGGGGCGGCACTGCCGTTGGTCTGGACCTTGATGCACGACTATCAGCGTCAGCGTGTGTTGACGCTGTTCGATCCGGAAGCCGATCCGCTGGGGACCGGTTATCACATCATTCAGTCCAAGATTGCGCTGGGTTCGGGCGGCCTGTTCGGCAAGGGCTGGCTCAACGGTACCCAGGCGCATCTGCAATTCCTGCCTGAAGGCACCACAGACTTCATTTTCGCCGTGTATGGCGAGGAATTCGGGTTCATCGGCCTGCTGCTGCTCTTGGGTACCTATTTCGCCGTGACGGTGCGCGGCTTGCAGATCGCTGGCAACGGCCAGAACGGCTTCGAGCGACTACTCGCCGCCAGCCTGAGTTTTACGTTTTTGTTCTATGTGCTCGTCAACACCGGCATGGTCAGCGGCATCCTTCCCGTGGTCGGTGTCCCGCTGCCGCTGATCAGCTATGGTGGGACCTCGATGGTGACCCTGCTGGCGGGCTTCGGTATGCTCATGTCGATTCAGACTCACAAGAAGATGCTTGCACCATGAATCGATTGGCTGGTCTCGCCTTGGCGGGTTTGCTGAGCGCCCTTTCTGCCGCCGTGTTGGCGGCGCCTCCAGCCGCCGGCGAGCCGGCCGCTGCATCTGGCTGGATCGATCCCGAGCAGCGCGAGGCCCTGGTACGCCGGCTGGTCGATCGCCAGGCAATTCCCGAGGCGACGGCGCGCGCCTTGCTCAGCGAGGCCGTCTTCCGCCAGGACATCATCGACGCCATCAGCCGGCCCTACGAGGCCAAGCCCTGGTATCAGTATCGGCCACTGTTCCTGACGCCGGCCCGCATCGGTGGCGGCGTGGCGTTCTGGCAAACGCACCGGACCTTGCTTGAGCAAGCGGCCGCACGTTATGGGGTGCAGCCCGAGATCGTCGTCGCCATCATCGGTGTGGAAACGCAGTTCGGGCGCAACCTCGGGCGTTATCGGGTATTGGACGCGCTGGCGACCCTGGGATTTGCCTATCCACCGCGCAGCCCGTTTTTCTTGGGCGAGCTGGAGCAATTCCTCACGCTGACGCAGGAGGAGCATCTGGATCCGCGCCAGACGCTGGGTTCCTATGCAGGCGCCATGGGCATGGGGCAGTTCATTCCCAGCAGCTACCGCGCCTATGCCGTCGATTTCGACGGCGACGGGCAGCGCAACCTCTGGCAGCCGGCCGATGCCATCGGCAGCGTGGCCAATTACTTCGCTCGCCATGGCTGGAAAAAAGATGCCCCCGTGGCCTTTCCGGCCGCCGCGCTCACGCCGCAGGCGCAGGCCCTGGGCAATCAGAAACGGGAGACACCGTATACGGTCGCTTCCCTCCGGAAAATCGGCATCAAGACCGATGCGGTCTTGCCCGGGGATCTGCCGGCCAATCTTCTCATGCTCGATCAAGAAACTGGCCCGGAATACTGGATCGCCTTGCCCAACTTTTACGTCATTACGCGCTACAACCAGAGCGTACTCTACGCCATGGCCGTCTTCCAGCTGAGTCAGGAGATCCGCCGTGCCTACGCCGCCCAGACCTGACGGAGGTCGCCGCTGGCGATGTGGTGCCCCGCGCCGATCTGCGCTTGGGCTCGTTGTGTCGACGTCCATGCTGCTCACCGCTTGCGGCCAGCTTCCCCATGAGCCGGTGCGCCATGCGCCGTTGAGTCCACCGGTCCCTCAGGCAAAAGGACCCTATCCTGATGCGGTGCCACGATTCGAGCCGCGCAGCCGTCTCGGCAATCCTCCTTATTACGTCGTGGATGGTCGCCGCTATGTGGTGCTCGAGACGGCGCACGGTTTCCGCGAGCGCGGCATCGCCTCGTGGTACGGACCGGATTTCCATGGCAAGTATGCTTCGAGCGGTGAGCCCTACGACATGCATGCCATGACCGCCGCGCACAAGACACTGCCGCTGCCGTCCTATGTGCGCGTCACCAATCTGGAAAACGGCCGCAGCGCCATCGTACGGGTAAACGATCGCGGTCCCTTCGTGGGCAACCGCGTCATCGACCTGTCCTTTGCCGCCGCGACCCGTCTCGGCCTGGTGCAAAAGGGCACGGCGCCTGTCGAAATCGTCGCCGTCGAGCCCGGTGAGGCCGGCGTTGCCGTGGTCGATGCCGGACCCCGCGCTATCCAAGGCAAGCCGCGCATGTATCTTCAAACCGGCGCTTTTTCCCGGCGCGAAAATGCCGAGCGCATGCGTCAACGGCTTCTCCTCGCCGAACTCGGTCCGGTCGACATCCGCAGCGAGCCGTCCGGCGGCCAGGCCGTCCACAAGGTGTGGGTGGGCCCGTTCGCGGATGTTGCGACCCTGGACGCTGTCAGTGCGAAGCTAGAGAGCATCGGCATCCGCGATTCGAGACCGACCATCGACTGAGGGGGGGCTGTCCATGTTCGACGACCGTATGGACGCCGCGCGCCGGCTGGCCGCGCGCCTGTCAGCGCTGAAAGGGCAGCATCCCCTGGTGCTGGCGATCCCGCGTGGCGCAGTGCCCATGGCCGATTACATCGCGCAGGCGCTGGATGGCGAACTCGATGTGGTTCTGGTGCGCAAGCTCGGCGCGCCGGGCAATCCGGAATTCGCCATCGGCGCCGTCGATGAGGCAGGTACTGTATGGCTCAACCCCAAAATCGCTACCTGGATCGCGCGCGAGGCGCTCGAGCGGGAAGTCGAGCGCCAGCGGCATGTGCTCGCGGCTCGCCGGCAGGCCTATGGCCCGGCGTGTGATCCACACGGTCGGGTGGTGATCGTCGTCGATGACGGGGTGGCAACCGGTTCGACGTTGATCGCGGCCTTGCGCGCACTGCGCCAACGCGAGCCCAAGCGGCTGATTGCCGCAGTCGGCGTGGCGCCGCCCGAGGCGATCCGCCGGCTGACTCAATATGCTGATGAGGTCGTCTGCCTGGATACGCCGCGATGGTTTGGTTCAGTGGGGGAGTTCTATCGGGATTTCGCCCAAGTCGAAGATGCGCAAGTCCTGCAGCTGCTGCGCAAGCGTCACCCCAGCGCCGATGCAACGGTCTTTCCCCCACCGCGCCATGGCTGAGGTACGCATCCAACCCTGGACGCAATGCCGGTCGGGGTGAGCCTCGGCCATAGACCTCGGCGGAGGTAACCCATGTCCGTTCCCTACGATGCACGGACCGCCCTCGTCATTGTGGATGTCCAGAACGACTTCGCCGATCCGAAGGGCAGCCTGTACGTACGTGGAGCAGAGGCCGTGATTCCGCTCATCGATGCCGAAATCGAGCGGGCGCGCGCCGCTGGCGCCCTCGTGATCTATACCCGCGACTGGCATCCGCCTGCGACACCGCATTTCAAACAGAACGGCGGCATCTGGCCGGTGCATTGTGTCCGGGACACCTGGGGCGCGGCGTTCCATCCGGGGCTCAAGGTGGCGGGCGAGGTGATTTCCAAGGGGATCGGCGGCGAGGACGGCTATTCGGCGTTCGCGATGCGCGATCCGCAGAGCGGCGCGACACAGGACACGCCGCTTGCGGACTTGCTGGCCGAGCGGGGCGTCCAGCGGCTGGTCGTGGCCGGCTTGGCGACCGATTACTGCGTGCGCGCCACGGTACTGGACGGTCTCGCGCGGGGATATGCCGTGACGGTGTTGACTGATGCCGTTCGCGCCGTCGATCTCGAGTCGGGAGATGGCGAGCGCGCTTTGGCGGAAATGTCCCAGCGGGGAGCCGTGCTGGCATGAGCGATCGTCCCGTTCCGGCCCTGTTCAGCGATCTATATCAATTGACCATGATGCAGGCCTATGCAGCCGAGGGCATGACCGCACCCGCGGTGTTCGAGCTGTTCGTGCGCCGCCTGCCGGCAGAGCGCAATTTCCTGGTCGCCTGCGGACTGGCCGACGTGCTGGACTATCTGGAGAACCTGCAGTTCACGGCGACGGAAATCGACTATCTCCGCAGCTTGGGACGGTTTGCGCCTGATTTTCTCGAGTCCCTGCGGGAATTCCGCTTCACCGGCACCGTCCATGCCATGCCGGAAGGCACCGTCTGCTTTGCCAACGAGCCCATCCTCGCCGTTGAGGCACCCCTGCCCCAGGCACAGTTCGTCGAAACCGCCGTGCTCAATCTGATCCATTACCAGACGCTCGTGGCCTCCAAGGGCGTACGCGCGGTGCTGGCCGCCGGCGATCGGCAGGTGGTGGATTTCGGCGCGCGGCGCACGCACGGTCGGGATGCGGCGCTGGCCTGCGCCCGCGCCCTGTCGATCGCGGGCTATGCCGGCACGTCCAACCTCGAGGCTGGGTTTCATCTGGGTATTCCCGTGGTGGGCACGGTGGCGCACAGCTACATCCAGGCCCATGCGGATGAAGAACGGGCGTTTCGCCACTTCGCCGAGCGCTATCCGGGTACGACGCTGCTGGTCGACACCTACGATACCCTGCACGGCGTGCAGCGGATCATCGAGTTGTCCGGGCAGCTGGGCGAGCAGTTTCAGGTAGGCGGCATCCGCCTCGATTCGGGCGATCTGGCGGCGCTGGCGCGGCAGAGTCGGGCGATGCTCGATGCCGCCGGTTTGACGTCGGTGCGGATCGTGGCGAGCGGTAACCTGGACGAGTATCGCGTGGCCGAGCTGCGCGCCGCCCACGCGCCCATCGACAGTTTCGGTGTGGGGACGTCAGTGAATGTGGTGGCCGACGGGCCGTACCTGGAGGCCGCCTACAAACTCGTCTCCTACGACGGGCACGATTGCGGCAAGTTGTCGCCAGGCAAGGTCAGCCTGCCGGGTCCCAAGCAGGTCTATCGCATTGCCGAGGGGGCGATGTACATCGGAGACATCATTGCCAGCCGTGACGAAACGCCGTTGGGGGAACCGCTCCTGCGTTGCGTGATGCACAGTGGCCGCCGTCTGCCCGACGTCACTCCGGGGTTGGCCGCCGCCCGTGCGCGTTTACAGGCCGATTTGGGGGCACTTCCTGCAGCCTTGAAGCAATTGCCTGTCGCAGCGCAGTCCTATCCGGTCGCGGTGAGCCAGCATCTGCTTGCCGCTCAGGCCCGCCTTCAGCATCTGCACGGCGGAGGTGGCTAGATGCCGCGGCCAGCGTTTCCGCCCGATATTTCACCGGCGGAAAAGCTGGCGTTCCTGCGTCAGCCCGGCGTGCTGGCCGAGGGGGACGACGCACCGGCGGAGGTGGTGGAAACCCGCTCCTCGTGGGTGCTGCTGACCGAAACATGCGCCTACAAGCTTAAAAAACCGCTGCGCGGCCGCATGACGGATCTGACCACCGTGGCCACACGCGGCCGCAACGCCGCTCGGGAACTGCATCTCAACCGCCGTCTGGCGGGGGCGATTTACCGGGGACTCTATCCGCTCTGGTGGGACACGCGGGGTACACTGGCCATCGGCACCGCGGTCGAGCGTCCGGCCGATTGTTTGCTTGATCCATCGCGGGTGGTGGATTGGCTGGTGGGCATGTGCCGGTTGCCGGCGGACCGGATGCTCGATGGCCTGATTGGTCAAGGCCGCCTGGAGGTTGACGACGTCGAGCGGGTGGGGCGGCATCTGGGCCGGTTCTACCGCTCCCAGATGCCGCTGCCGCTCGATCCGAGCGGGTATGTGCGCCTGCTGCGACGGTCCCTCGACGGCGATGGCGCGGTGCTGGCGGCGGCGCCGGAACTGGCGGACGCCGAGCGCCTTGCGGCTGCCATGCGACGGCAGCGCGAATTCCTGCAGCGCCAGGGGGCGCTGCTCGCCGATCGGGCAGCCGCCGGGCGGGTCATCGAGGGGCATGGGGATCTGCGGCCCGAGCATGTTTGTTGTCTCGAGCCGCCGGTGATCTTCGACTGCCTGGAATTCAGTCGTGAGCTGCGCACGCTCGATGCAGTAGACGAGCTGGCCTATCTGGGGCTCGAATGTGCGCAGCTGGGTCGGCCGGACGTCCTCGAGGGGCTTTTGGCGGCGTATGCGCCGTGCTGTGACGACGATCCACCGCCTGCGCTGATCGCGTTCTATCAGCGCTACCGGGCTCTGGTACGCGCCAAGCTGGCCCTATGGCATCTGCTCGACCTGCCGCACGACCGCCCGGCGCAGTGGCGAACGCGGCTCGCCGCCTATCTCTCCTTCGCCGCCGGCCCCTGAAGCCGGTCAAACGGGTCCTTCGGCCAGATCCTCCAGCGAACCGTCCCCATGCAGGCGTGCCACTGCCTCGGCCAGAAACGGCGCCGTGTCGAGCACGGTGAGCTTGGCTGTCACCTCGCTCCGGGTCAGCCGCAGCGGCGGCACCGTGTCGCACACCACCAGCCGCGCAAGGTCCGGCCCGGCCAAGGCGGTGTTGGCCGCGGCGGTGAAGACGCCATGGGTTGCAGCGGCCTCCACGGTGGCGGCGCCCGCTGCGTGCAGCGCCTGGGCGCACAGGGCCAAGGTCCCGCCGGTGCTGATGAGATCATCGAAGATCAAGGTCGGCCGGCCAGCCACATCCCCCACGATCTCCCCACCGCCCATGCGCCCGCCGCCCCGCCATTTGTGCATGAAGGCCAGCCCCACCTCGCGCTCCAGCCGCTGGCCCAGCGCCTGGGCGAAGCGTTCGGCACGCTTGATGGCCCCGCCGTCGGGCGCGACCACCACCCAGTCCGCGGGCCGGGCGGCGAAATGAGCCACGAACAGCGTGCGGGCCTCCAGATGCACGACCGGCCGGCGGAAGGCGTTCTGGAACGCCGCCCGGTTGTGCACGTCCAGCGTCACCACCCCATCGACGCCCACGGCTTCGAGCAACTGCGCGAGGTAGCGGTGCGTCACCGGATCGCGCGGCTGGCTGCGCTGGTCCTTGCGCGCATAGGCCAGATAGGGCAGCACCGCAGTGAGGCGTGCGGCGCCCGCATCGCGCAGGGCGCCGAGCAGGAACAGCAGGCGGCACAGCCGGTCGTGGATCGAATGTCCCGGCTCGCCGTGCAGCTGCTGCAGCACGAAGACATCCGCCCCGCGCACCTCGTCCAGCGGGCGGATCTTGTGTTCGCCATCCTCGAATTCACGCTCCTCCAGGGGCGAAAGCGGCAGCTCCAGCGCCGCCGCCACCCGCGCGCCGTAACCGGCGCTCGCCTGCGGCGCGAACAGGCGCAGCGCGCCGCGCCGCGAGGCCGTCGGCAGGTGTTTCGGCGTTGGGGGCGCGTCTGTCATGGCTAGCATCCTGAGTTTAACCCAAATTGTCCATTGGCCGTCCCGCAGTCCTGGGATGAGCGGAGGCGTGGAGGCATTGGCCCAGAGGCTGGCGAACCAGGCGCGTTTTCGTCGGGGGACGCACAGCATCAGCTTGTTCTGGGATATGTCTGGGGGCCGGCTGGCAGCGATGGCCAG
>DATLZY010000060.1:0-15063 GCA_035573755.1 Candidatus Acidiferrales bacterium | reverse complement strand
GTGGTTGCACGAGACCTACCCAAAGATCGCGCAACGGGCCGAGATTCACTGGGGGGATGAGACCGGATTGCGCTCTGACGACGTGCGGGGACGCTCCTCTGCGCCGGCGGGTAAGACCCCGCAAATTCGCGTGATGAACCGGCGCGAGGGCTTGTCAGTGATGTCGACGGTGACCCACCGTGGCAAGGTGCGCTGGAAGGTGTTTGAAGGCGCGATGAACGCCGACATCCTGATCGACTTCATGAAGCGCCTCATCAAGGATGCGGCTGCAAAGAAGGTGTTGCTAATCCTGGACCATCTGAAGGTCCATCACGCCAAGGTGGTCAAGGCGTGGCTCGCCGCAAATGCCCATGAGATCGAAGTCTTTTATCTGCCCCCGTATAGCCCGGAGCTCAACCCCGACGAGATGCTCAATGCCGACCTCAAGGCCGTGGTCAGCAGCAAGGCTCCGGCCCGAGCCAAGGGCGACCTGAAGAAGGCCACCATCAGCCATCTACGCAAACTGCAGAAATCGCCCAAGCGGGTCATGCGTTACTTCCAGCACGACCCCGTTCAGTATGCAGCATGAACCAAGTTCATTCGTTTTTGGGTCAATAACGACAGTTGACGCCGAAGCGACGAGGTCGACCTTTTCTGATCAATTGTGACGTTTTTTGTCAGATCCTAAATGCTTTTTTATTTCTATTTTCTTTTTTGTCGTCCGTCTTCAAGTTTGGCCCATGATTTGCAAATTCCTTCAGCGTCGGCGATGGCCCCCAGGCTTTCGCCCACATGTATTCAAGGGTGTTTTCTGGAGGAGATAAAGCATGAAGAAATTGCATCTGGGCTCATTGGCCGCCTTGGCGTTTGTCTCGCTGCCCGTCGGTGCGCAGATGTCCGATCTTTCTGATCGACAGCTCAGGGATGTCACTGGTCAGGCCTATACAGTAACGGTTGCCGGAATCGTCACGGATACCTACACCATTCCGTTTGCGCATGAAGTGTTCGCCGCCAAGGCCCCGGGCGCTTCGGCGTCGGTGGCCACTCTCGTCGGCATCTGGGCGCCTGACTATCCTGCCAACGTCGCAGCGACGCGTACCGCCGCATTGGGTAAGCAGAATGCTTGGCTCAGCGCTGCGACCACGACGCTGCAGAGCAAGCCATTGATCGGGCCGTTCGTTCCGAACGTCTCAGTCGGGGAGACCACGCCTCCTTAAGCGTGACGCGTTTCCGTTCTGCTTAAAAAGGGCCGTCTCGGCCCTTTTTTTGATTCCATTAGAGTCAGATTGTGCCCAATAAGAGGCCAGATCGACACTAATTGCCGCATTTTGAAAAGAATGGTTATGAGCAAATCAAGATTTGTCTTGCTTCTTGAATGGCAAGCATTTTGCTTCGGTATGTGAACGAATCGAATCAACTGTGTTCGTTTCGAGTGAATCGAGAATTGTGCGTAGAACGTGGAGAGAACCAAGCATGAACAGAAGCATTTTGATGACCGTGGCCGGGCTTGCCTTGGCCGGATTTTCCGCCGCACCGATGGCCGAAATGAATCCACTGTCGGAGCAGGCCCTGGGAGGTGTCTCCGCTCAGGGCTATGTGCTCACCGTCGGCAGCAAGTCGTTTGCCGCTCCTTTTGCCTACGATGTCTATGCGAGCAAGGCGCCGGCGCCGCTCGTGACGACGGGGCAGAATCTGGTGAGCACTTTTGCGCCAGGGTACCCGGCCAAGGTTGCGATGGTACGGTCCACCGGTGTGGGCAAGGTCAACACTGGCCTGTCTCTCGCGACCTCGAGTTTGCAGGCGATCCCGATCGTCGGAGGCTTCGTGCCCTCGGTTGTGTTGTCGACTGCCCCCTGAGCGTCCGCTCAGGTGTGGCGGGGCAGCCTTTTAGGCTGCCTCGCCGCATCAGACCCTGTTCACTCGTGATGCCTCTTCTCGAAGATCCGGGATGCATGAGGCACACCCAGGACCACGCCAAACAAGCACCCGCCCGTCGCCGCAACCCGGCCCCGCTCGGACATTACGGGAGGCGACCCGCCGCAGGCGTCGCCGGGGCTGCCACACCGTTTTCATTGTCCGGCATGGGCTGATCTGGTAGGCTAAAGCCCCATCTTTGGGGGCTCCACTGGTTCATCCGCCTCCGCCCATCCTCAAGCAATGGAAGCGGTATGACGCGATTCGTTTTCGTGACTGGCGGTGTGGTTTCGTCCCTCGGCAAGGGCATCGCATCGGCGTCCCTGGGCGCCATCCTCGAAGCGCGCGGCCTCACGGTCAGCATGGTGAAGCTGGATCCCTATATCAACGTGGATCCGGGCACGATGAGCCCGTTCCAGCATGGCGAGGTTTTTGTCACCGAGGACGGGACCGAGACGGATCTCGACCTCGGGCACTACGAGCGCTTCGTGCGCACGACCACCGGCCGCCACAGCAACTACACCACCGGTCGCATCTACGAAACGGTGATCCAGAAGGAGCGCCGTGGCGACTACCTAGGCGGCACGGTGCAGGTCATCCCGCACATCACCGATGAGATCAAACGCTCCATCCAAGCGGGCGCCGGGGATGCCGACGTGTGCCTGGTCGAGATCGGCGGCACGGTCGGCGACATCGAATCCTTGCCCTTCCTCGAGGCGATCCGCCAGATGGGCAGCGAACTGGGACCGCAGCACGCCCTGTTCATCCACCTGACGCTGGTGCCCTACATCCCGGCGTCGGGCGAAATCAAGACCAAGCCCACCCAGCACTCGGTGAAGGAGCTGCGCTCCATCGGCATCCAGCCGGACATCCTGATCTGCCGTGCCGATCGGCCGCTGCCACCGGATGAGCGGCGCAAGATCGCTTTGTTCACCAATGTGCCCGAGCGGGCGGTGATCTCGGCGGTGGACGTGGACAACATCTACAAGATTCCCGATCTGCTGCATGAGCAGTCGCTGGACGAGATCGTGGTTCAGCGTTTCGGGCTCACGCTCCCACCGGCCGACCTTGGGGATTGGCGCGCGGTGGTGGACGCCAGCCAAAGCCAGGACGGCGAGGTGACCATCGGCTTGGTCGGCAAATACGTCGATTTGTCCGATGCCTACCTGTCTCTGAACGAATCCCTGCGCCATGCCGGCATTCACACCCTCACGCGCGTGGCCGTGCGCTACATCGATTCCGAGCGGCTGGAAACCGAGGGCACCGCCTTGCTGGAAGGACTGGACGCCATCCTGGTGCCCGGTGGCTTCGGGCGGCGCGGCATCGAGGGCAAGATCGCGGCCGTGCGTTACGCGCGCGAGCACGGCGTGCCCTACCTCGGTATTTGCTTAGGCATGCAGGTGGCGGTGATCGAACTGGCGCGCCACCTCGCTGGCCTCACCGAGGCCCACAGCACCGAGTTCGATCCGGCCACGCCGGATCCTGTGATCGCCCTCATCACCGAATGGCAGCAGAGCGACGGCAGTGTGCTGCAGCGCAGCGGTCGTGAGGATCTGGGCGGTACCATGCGCCTGGGCGGACAGCCCTGCCGCCTGGTGCCGGATTCCTTGGCGTGCCGGCTCTACGGCAAGGAACTCATCGTCGAGCGCCATCGCCACCGCTATGAGTTCAACAATCGCTACCGCCAGGCTCTGGAGGCGCATGGGATGCTGATTTCGGGTTGGTCCGCCGATGGCCGCTTGGTGGAGATCATCGAGTTGCCGGATCATCCCTGGTTCCTCGGCTGCCAGTTCCATCCCGAGTTCACTTCCACGCCCCGCGACGGCCATCCGCTGTTTTCCGGCTTTGTTCGGGCCGCGCGCCGTTCCCGCGAGCGCCGGCTTGCGCAGGCCGTGTCGGCATGAAGCTCTGCGGCTTCGAGGTGGGAATCGATCGCCCACTCTTCCTGATCGCCGGCCCGTGCGTCATCGAATCACGTCAATTGCAGATCGACACGGCCGGCACTCTCAAGGAAATGACGGATCGGCTCGGCATTCCCTTCATCTTCAAGTCCAGCTTCGACAAAGCCAACCGATCCGCGGCAGGCAGCTTCCGGGGGCCTGGCATCGAGGAAGGGTTGCGGGTGTTGGAGGCCGTTCGGCGCGAGGTGGGCGTGCCGGTGCTGACCGACGTGCACGAATACACGCCGCTCGATGAGGTCGCGGCCGTGGTGGACGTGCTGCAGACACCGGCTTTCCTGTGCCGCCAGACCGATTTCATCCAGAACGTGGCGCGCCAGGGCTTGCCGGTCAACATCAAGAAGGGGCAGTTTCTCGCCCCCGGGGACATGCAGAACGTGGTCGCCAAGGCACGCGCCACGGGCAATGACCAGATCATGGTCTGCGAACGCGGGGTCAGTTTTGGGTATAACAATCTGGTCTCCGATATGCGCGCCCTGGCGGTGATGCGCGCAACGGCTTGCCCGGTCGTGTTCGATGCCACCCATTCGGTGCAATTGCCGGGTGGGCAAGGCGATCGTTCCGGCGGTCAGCGCGAATTTGTTCCGGTGCTGGCGCGGGCGGCGGTCGCGGCGGGGATCGCCGGGGTGTTCATGGAAACCCACCCCGATCCCGAGCGGGCCCTGTCGGACGGACCCAATGCCTGGCCGCTCGATCGCATGAATGAGCTGCTGGAGACACTGGTCGACCTCGACCGGCTGGTCAAGTCTAGGCCCTGGCCTGAATCGGCCTGGCTGGACCGGTGATTTGAATTTTTCGTCCCGGCGCTGCTGGCCGGATCCATCCCTCTTTCGGAGCGCGTAGCATGGCAAAGATCACGGCGATTGAAGGTCTGGAAATCCTCGATTCGCGCGGCAATCCCACGGTGGAGGCCACAGTCCGTCTGGCCGACGGCAGCGTCGGTCGCGTCGGTGTGCCGTCCGGTGCCTCCACCGGCTCGCGCGAGGCGGTGGAACTGCGCGACGGCGACAAGCGCCGCTACATGGGCAAGGGTGTGCGCAAGGCGGTGGCGAACATCAACGGCGAGATCCGGAACGCGCTGCTGGGCCGCGATGCACAGGATCACGATGCCCTGGACCAGATGATGATCGCGCTGGACGGTACCGAGAACAAATCGCGGCTCGGCGCCAACGCCATCCTGGCCGTCTCGCTGGCCACGGCCAAGGCCGCCGCCGCCGAATCCGGCAAGCCGCTCTACGCTTATCTCGGTGGGGCGGATGCCGTGGGCATGCCGGTGCCCATGATGAACATCATCAATGG
Source organism: Candidatus Acidiferrales bacterium (assembly GCA_035573755.1). Lineage (GTDB taxonomy): Bacteria > Pseudomonadota > Gammaproteobacteria > UBA5335 > UBA5335 > Macondimonas. The sequence goes on along the minus strand of DATLZY010000060.1, from coordinate 9,913 downwards.
CGGTGCGCATGCCGACAACAACGTCGATTTGCAGGAGTTCATGATCCTGCCGGTGGGCGCGCCCAGCTTCGCCGAAGCGCTGCGTTATGGCACCGAGGTGTTTCATCACCTCAAGCAGGTGCTGCATGCGCGCGGGCTGGCCACGGCGGTGGGTGACGAGGGTGGGTTCGCGCCCAACCTCGCCTCCAATGAAGAGGCGCTGCAGACCATCCTCGAGGCCATCGAGCGGGCGGGTTATACGCCTGGCAAGGACATCTATCTGGGGCTGGATGTCGCCAGCAGCGAGTTCTATCGCGACGGGCGCTATCACCTCGAAGGCGAGGGCAAGGCATTCGATGCCGCCGGCTTCGTCGATTATCTGGCCGGACTGGTGGATCGCTACCCCATCCTGTCGATCGAGGACGGCATGGCGGAGGGCGACTGGGATGGCTGGGCGCTGCTGACCCAGCGGCTCGGCGACAAAGTGCAACTGGTCGGCGACGATCTGTTCGTCACCAACACGGCGATTCTCAGCGAGGGCATCGCCAAGCACATCGCCAACTCGATCCTGATCAAGCCGAATCAGATCGGCACGCTCGGCGAGACGCTGGCGGCCATCCGCATGGCCACCGATGCCGGCTACACCGCCGTGGTGTCCCACCGCTCGGGGGAAACCGAGGACGACACCATTGCCGATCTGGCGGTGGCGACGACGGCGACGCAGATCAAGACCGGCTCTTTGTGCCGCAGCGACCGGGTGGCCAAGTACAACCGCCTCCTGCGCATCGAGGCCGAACTCGGTGATCGCGCCCGGTATCCGGGGATGGCGGCATTCGGGGCGCGGCTGAAACGCTGAGTCATCGAGGCGGGGCCGAGCGAGCGCGCGTTCAAGCATTCTTCGGTCGCGGGAGCAAGGCGCGTGAGGCGTCTTCTGATGTTGTTGTTGGTGGCTTTGCTGGCGATCTTGCAGTACCAGCTCTGGGTGGCGCCGGATGGGCTGCGCCAGTGGGTGCGCTTGAATCGCATGGTCAGCAGCCAGCGCGAGCAGAATGCATCCCTGTCCGATCGCAATCAAGTGCTGGCGGCTGAGGTGAGGGATCTCAAGCAAGGTCTCGAGGCCATCGAGGAACGGGCACGGCGAGATTTGGGCATGGTCGGTGCCGGCGAGACCTTCTATCAGTTCGTGCACGAACCCGACGACCAGCATGACACGCGCCGCTGAAACACCCGCAGCCTGGGCGGTGATCCCGGCAGCCGGCCGCGGTCTACGCATGGGTACGGCGTCACCGAAGCAGTATCTCGATCTTGCCGGGCGGCCGGTGCTCGCGTGGAGCTTGCTGACGCTGCTCGACGATGTGCGCATTCGGGGGGTGGTGCTCGTGGTCAGTCCGGAGGACCGTCGCGCGCCATTGTTGGCCGAATCCATGCCGGCGATCATGCTGGCGATCGGCGGCGCGGAGCGGCAGGATTCTGTGCGCGCGGGCCTCGCCGCGCTGGCCGATCAGGCGGCCCCTGAAGACTGGGTGCTCGTGCATGATGCCGCGCGGCCGTGCTTGCATCGCGATGATCTGGGCCGCCTGTTTGAACGGGCGGCGGATCCGGACTTTGCCGGCGGCGTGCTCGCGGCGCCCGTGGCCGATACGCTGAAGCGGGTCGATGCGGAAGGTCGCGTGACCGGGACGGTGTCGCGTGTGGGGCTGTGGCGCGCGCTGACGCCGCAGATGTTCCGCTTCCAGGCGCTGTCGCAGGCGCTCGCGGCGGCGGCTCAGGCAGGCATCACCGTCACCGACGAGGCGCAGGCCATGGAGCGCATGGGTCATCCCGTGGCGGTGATTCCCGGGCGCGCCGACAATCTCAAGATCACCCATCCCGAAGACCTCGCGCTGGCGCAGGCGATTCTTGCCGCCCGCAGCGTCGGGAATCTTTGCTGACGTGTTCCGGAGCCTTCATGCGCATCGGTCATGGTTTCGACGTCCACGCCTTCGGCCCCGGGGATGCTGTGACCCTCGGCGGAGTCCGCATCGCTCACGATCATGGTCTGATCGCTCACTCCGATGGCGATGTGGTGCTCCATGCCCTGTGCGATGCGTTGCTGGGCGCCGCTGGTTTGGGCGACATCGGTCGTCACTTTCCCGACACCGATCCCCGCTGGCGCGGCGCGGACAGCCGCGATCTGCTGCGGCGCGTCGTGGCGCTGGTCGCGGCCGCTGGGCTTAGTCCGGGCAATGTCGATGTCACCATCCTGGCCCAGGCGCCGCGCATCGCGCCGCATGTGACGGCCATGCGGGAGCATATCGCGGCCGATCTGGGGATTCCGCCGACGCGCGTCAACGTCAAGGCGACGACCACGGAGGGGTTGGGGTTCGTTGGCCGGCGCGAAGGCATCGCTGTGCACGCGGTGGCCTTGCTGCAGGAGGCCAGCGATGACTGAAACCGCCCCCGACGCTTCGTCTTGCGCGCCGTTCGGAAACGGCGGCGGGATGCCTCTGGAGGCGGCGCGCCTGGGCGAGGTCGCGAGCCTGCCCTGTGCGTTTGGCCCGCCACCACTGCGCGGCGCGCTGCGGGTCACGCCAGATGACTTCGTGGTGGAGGAACGGCTTGGTTTCGAGCCGGACGGGGACGGCCAGCACCGCTTGATCCACCTGCAGAAGCGTGAGCTTAACACGGCCGAGGTCGCCGATGCCCTGGCGCGTGTGGCTGGCGTCGCCCGCAACGCCGTGGGTTACGGCGGGCGCAAGGATCGACGCGCCCTGACTAGCCAATGGTTTTCGGTGGATCTCGCCGGGCGCGAGGAACCCTCCTGGGCGACGGAGCTGGCGGCGCTGTTCGGCGATCGCGTGCAGCTGCTCACCGTGGCGCCGCATCGCCGCAAGCTGCGGATCGGGACGCTCGCGGGCAATCGTTTCCAGATCCGCGTGCGACAGGTGTCGGGCGATCGGGCGGCTGCCGAGGCGCGTTGGGCACGATTGCTCACGGAAGGCGTTCCCAACTACTTCGGGCCGCAGCGTTTCGGCGAACAGGGGGGCAACGTGCGGCAGGCCTTGGCGTGGTTTGCGAGCGGCCGGTTGGCGCGCCGTTCGATGCGGGATTTGTTGCTTTCTTCCGCTCGCAGCGCGCTGTACAACCAGCTCCTGGCCGAACGGGTGCGGGAGGGGACGTGGAACCGGGCAGAGCCGGGCGATGTTCTGCAACTGGACGGCCGGGGAAGCTGGTTCGTGTTCGGGGATGATGAGGATCCCGGCGACATCGCCCGACGCGTTGCGCAAGGCGATCTGCATCCGACCGGTGCGCTATGGGGCAAGGACGCGCCGCCGACGGCGGGACGCATCGGCGCGCTGGAGGTAGGCGTGGCTGCTGCCTACCCGGAACTCGCAGCGGGCCTCGTGCACTTTGGCCTGATGCAGGATCGCCGCGCGCTGCGGGTCATCCCACGCGACGGAGCGATGGACTGGACGCAGGACGCGCTTGCGATTTCGTTCATCCTGCCGCCGGGGGCCTATGCGACCTGCGTGCTCCGAGAGCTGGTTCAGGCCGATACCATATGCCCGCACTGAAGCCGTGCGGCGGCATCGAACGGCCTGAGTGGGGGCGTGACCTCATGCCGAGGCACCTCCATGTCTTTTGGAAAGCACGAGTGTTCAACAGGAGCGATGAGGGTGATGCGCAAGAGATCAAGCGCCCGTTTGCGCGCGGGTCTGTCCTTGGTGGTTGGGGTGACGGCATGGTCATGGATGGTGACCGCCTGGGCCGCGCCGCATTGGACTTATGACGAGACAGGTGCGGACGGTCCGGCACATTGGGGTGAACTTGCTGCCGACTACGCGGCCTGCCGCAGCGGTCGCAACCAGTCGCCCGTGGATCTGGGACAGGCCATCGACGCGGATTTGCATCCCCTTGCGTTGCACTATGCGCCGATGGCGGCACGACTGGTGAACACTGGCCATACGGTGCAGATCGAGCCCGATAACAACCAGCAGTCGGAGGCTTTCACACTGGACGGGCGGCGCTATGTCCTGCAGCAGATCCACTTCCACACGCCCAGCGAGCACCGGATCAAGGGGCATGAATATCCGCTGGAAGCCCATTTCGTGCACAAGGACGCGGCCGGCAATCTCGCGGTCATCGCCGTGTTGTACGAAGCGGGTGCACCCCATCCGCTGCTGGAAGCCATTTGGCCGCTGATCCCGGAACAAGCCGGCGATATGCGGGAACTGCCCGGGTTGGTTCGACCGGCAGATCTGCTGCCGCGGCGGACGGACTACCTGCGTGTCAATGGTTCGCTGACCACGCCGCCCTGTTCCGAAGGGGTGCTTTGGCTCGTCATGAAGGCCCATCCACAGGTTTCATCGGTTGAAGTCGAGCGCTTCGCCCACCTCGTTCATGGCCACAACAACCGTCCGGTCCAGCCCATCTATGCACGGCAGGTGCTCAAGTGACACAATTGCCCGCGTGCCTTGCACGGAGCGTACCTGTGCCACTAATGTTAGCAGCGTCGGCTGAATGATGGTCGAACTCACGAAGGAGACAGGGAAGATGTCCGATTTACTGCGATATGACGGGCGCGTGGCGGTGGTGACCGGTGCGGGCAATGGTTTGGGACGGGCGCATGCAATGCTGCTGGCCTCGCGTGGCGCCAAGGTGGTGGTCAATGATCTCGGCGGCGCCGTCGATGGTTCGGGTTCCTCGGCCACGGCGGCCGAGCGCGTGGTAGCCGAGATCGTCGCAGCCGGTGGCGAGGCAGTGCCGGATTGCAATACCGTTGCCACTGTCGAGGGCGGGCGAGCCATCATCAAGACGGCGTTGGACGCCTTTGGTCGGGTGGACATCGTCATCAACAACGCGGGAATCCTGCGCGACAAGTCCTTCAAGAACATGTCGCCGGAGTTTCTCGATCCGGTTCTGGACGTGCATCTGAAAGGTGCCTTCTGGGTGACGCAAGCGGCCTGGGAGCTGATGCGCGAGCAAAAATACGGCCGCATTGTGAACACCAGCTCGGCCGCCGGCATCTTCGGCAATTTCGGCCAGACCAACTACGGCGCGGCGAAAATGGGCATCGTTGGCTTCACCAACGTGCTCAAGCAGGAAGGCCAGAAATACAATATCAAGGCCAATGTCATCGCGCCGGGCGCCAAGACCCGCATGACCGAAGAACTCATGGGGCCGATGGCCAGCCAGTTCCGCATGGAACCGGAACTGGTGTCGCCGATCGTGGCCTATCTGTGCCACGAATCCTGCAAGGTCAACGGCGAGATCTATTCGGCCGCCGCGGGTCGCGTAGGGCGCATTTTCATCGGGGCAACCAAGGGCGTGTTCAACCCCGATAATATGACCATCGAATACATCCGCGATCACATCGACGAGATCCGCAACACCGAGGGCTACATCATTCCGGGCAGCGCCATGGAAGAGATGGGGCTGCTCATGAAGGTCAAGAAGTAAATGAACCGGCCCGCGCCGTCTCCACGGGGAGACGACGCGGCATTTCATGGAAGCGTATTTTTTGTAGCGCCCGGACGGAGCGCCCATGTACATCGCCATGAATCGATTCCGCATCGCGCGCGGCCAGGAAGCTGCGTTCGAAACCCTTTGGCGCGAACGCGACAGCCACCTCGTCGGCGTGCCGGGGTTCCGCTCGTTTCATCTGCTCCGTGGAGCTGCCGAAGAAGACCACACCCTCTACGCGTCGCATTCGCTCTGGGAATCGCAAGCCGCCTTCGAGGCTTGGACTCACTCCGAGGCGTTTCGCGCAGCCCATGCCAACGCAGGCGCGAACCGGGCGCTGTATCTTGGGCCGCCGCGATTCGAGGGCTTCGAGGTCGTGCTGTAGGCCGGTCGATCCATCGTGTGCTGCTCAGCGAACGAGCGGCACGACCGTGTAGGGGAGGACCGGAAGCGAAAGCCGGTAGATCTGATCGAACGGCGCCTGATGCGCGTTGTACACCCCGAATCCGTGATGGGAGAGAATGCGCTCGTTTTCGGGTGTCAGGGATTCATAGGCCGCTTCCAGGGGCGGCAGGCTGTCGCGGAATATTGCGATCACGGCGTGGTGGCCGGGTTTCGTCAAGGGATTGAGCACCCCGAACTTCTGCGCGTTCGGATCCAGCAGGTTTGCATAGTGCACATAGCGCGGTCCGTCCGGGTAGAAGGCGCCGACGCCGCCGAAGGTTTCGATGCGCAGTTGACTCAGGGCCTCATCCGGCTTGCGTGGGCCATGATGCCGCGCGGCCCAACGTCCCTTGGCCCGCGCGACGGCTATGGCAACCGGTAGGGCGCCTGCGCTGCCGGCGCGGATGATCACCTCTCGGCGTGCTTCGAGAGACTCGAGCATCAAGGACTCCAGCGTTTTGACGGCGGAGGTGCCGCGCAGGGTCGGCGTCGAGAACGGGTCATCGCTGGTTTGCGTATTGAGAACGCCGATCGCGGGCGTGTCGCGGGCCTGAGCCAGCAGCGTCAGGAAATACGGCTCGCGATCGGCTTTCGCATTGGCGCCGTTGACAAACACCAAGCGCTCCGCGCGCAGGCCGGAGGCGCCAACGGCGGGAGGCACATCCATGGCCTCGATGCCGTTCGGGTCATAGAAACACTGATCACCGCCGACGTAATAGCCCGAGAGGGCCGTGAGATCGGCGACAGAGGCGGCGGCTACACCGCGTGCGTCCTGGCAGGGCGAGGCGACGGCAGCTGAAGCCGTCCAGAACCCCAGCAGCGCTGCAAAGAGGAGCGGGAATCCGACATTGCGTGCGCTGCAGCGGGGCTGCTTGCGAAGCATCGATTTTCCTCGGCAAGGTCTGGTGGGCGATCAACACGCCATTGATGGTGAGATTTCCGGCTGTGCACTCACGGCGCGCTGCAGGCCGCGATGACATCGCCATAGCGTCCCCACGCGGGCTTGGGCGCGCGATCCGGCGTTACCAAGCCAAACACTTCCTCGCGCGGAATGAGTTCGTCCGGATTGTCCAGATATTGGTAAAAGTATACACCCTTGGCGCCGCCATCGATAGCGGAGCGCACCATGGTTTCGATGTAGATCGCCTGATTCTCGAGGAGCAGAGCGCCTTCATCTTCCGGCGTCTTGGGCTTGTCGGGAGGCGTCTGGTAGCCGGTCTCGAAGATCAGAACCTCACGCCCTGGCGCGGCATCTTTCGCATCGGCGATCTGATCCGCTACCAGATCTTCAAAACCAACTGGTGGCGCACCGGCATTGAACGAAGGGTAGGTGTAGAGCCCGATCGCATCGAAGCGGAAGCGCTGGGTCGACTCTTTCACGAAGCGCTGCCAGGCCGGAAAGCTGGGGGTCAGGGTCAGCACGATCTGGGCCGTGGGGTCGCGTCGATCGACGGCTTGTGACAGGGTGCGCAATATTTCCTGATTGATCGCGGGCGGGTAGATGCGGTGCCGCCATTGCAGGGCGACATGCAGAGCGGCAATGTGCAACTCGTTTTCCAGCGCCCAGATGTCGACGTCATCGGCGTAGCGTTCGGTGACGGCGTCCGCGTAGCGGGCCAGCGCGGCGACGTATTGCGGACCGCTGAGCTTTTGGGTCCAGAGCGGCGCGACCGGCCGGACGCGGGTGTTATAGCCGTTGCCGAGCGTGCCGGCGATATGAATGCCATGCGCCTTGGCGGCGGCCACCAAGGTATCGAAATAGTTGAAGTCGAACGCGCCGCCCTGTTCCGGTTCGATGCGTCCCCAGGCAAAATCGATGCGAATCCACCGGATGCCGTTGGCAGCCATGCGGTCCAGGTCATCGGCCTGCAACTCGTACCCGGGGAAATTGACGTGATAGGCGACCAAGCCCCACTGGAAGTCGGGTGGAACGGTGGCGGTGGCGGGACATGCGATGTCCGCGTGAGCGAGCGTGGGCGCAAAGACCGCGCAGACCATGGCGAACAGGCGCAGCCCAAGTTTTCCAAGCGCGCGGCCGGGTGGCAAGTCGATCATCGGACGTCCCCTTTTGGATGGAGCTCATGGGAATGAGATGATTCTTGTGGCGTTCGCTTGCAATGCGATGACATATCGGCCCAGATCCCAGCCGCGCCATCACCTCACATTGTCGGCCGAGCCCGGGCGAAGTTGAACAACGCCCCCGCGGCGCCCAGAATCCATCGCGAGGTCCGGTTCGGTCCCTCCTTCTTTCAAAGAACACGGCGTGGATGTATCGATGCGGAAATATGGCCTTTCAAGTTTGTTGGGAGTGCTGCTCTCGGCGGTTGTGGGATGGGCTTCGGCCGCACCGTCGTTTGATGTCTGCCTGAGCGATCTGCGCGATCAGGCTCGACAGGCGGGTGTGCGATCCGAGACGCTCGCAGTTGCCTTTGCCGGCATACGTCAGCGTCCCGATGTCATCCGTACGGATCGGGGTGGCCAGAGCGAGTTTGTCTCCAGTTTCTGGGATTACCTCGAGCGCAGCATCAGCCCGACGCGCCTGCAGAACGGCCAGGCGGTATTGGAACAACACCGGCCGCTGCTCGCGCGCCTGCAAGAGGAATACGGCGTTCCGCCCGAGTATCTGGTGGCGTTTTGGGGGCTCGAGACCAATTTCGGCAACTACTTCGGCGATATCCCCACGCTCGACGCCTTGGCGACCCTCGCATGCGACGCCCGGCGCAGCCGCATGTTCAGTCGCCAGTTGATCGATGCCGTGGCCATGATCGATGAGGGGCGGCTGGATTTGGCGGATCTGCATGGTTCGTGGGCCGGCGCGATGGGGCATACCCAGTTCATGCCGACAACCATGCGCCATTACGCCGTCGACTATGACCGGGACGGTCGCATCGACTTATGGCGCAGCCTTCCCGATGCGCTGGCATCGGCAGCGAACTATCTGAGTCGCATGGGCTGGCGTCCTAACGAACGATGGGGCGAGGAGGTCGTGGTCAGTGATCCGCGCGCTCTGGAGGATGCCGGCTACAAGGCATCCAAGCCCGTTGCGCAATGGACGGCGCTGGGCGTGCGCCGCGTCGACGGATCGGCGCTGCCGGATCGACCCGAGGCGATCTCCTTGCTGGCGCCGGGTGGGCGCACCGGGCCGACGTTCGTCACCTATCCCAACTTCCGCGTCATCATGCGCTGGAACGCCTCGACCAACTATGCGCTGGCTGTTGGGCTACTGGCGGACCGTCTGGCCGGAGGTCCTCCGCTCCACGCCAAAGCTCCTCGCGTGACGCGCTATCTGCGCGCCGATGGGCGGGAGATCCAACAGCACCTCAAGATGCTGGGCTACCCCATCCGTCGTGTGGACGGTGTGCTGGGCGAGGAAAGCCGTGTGGCTATACGCCGCTTTGTGCGAGATACCAAGCTGCCGCTCGACGGTGAGCCCGATCAGGCGCTGCTGGAGGCACTGCGGGCGGCCACGAAGCAGGCCGGACTCAGCGTTCCGCGGGATGGCTCGGGCCCGACCGAGACCGACTAAGACCTGTCAAGGAACCGCTGATCAATGGAGCATTGGCACTCGGCGCGATTGCTGAATGGCCATCACGGGCGAGCAATGCGCCTGTCGCGATTCAGGGGGGGGCTTTTCATGGCCCGTCAAGAGCTTTCACGCGACCGGATCGGTCGGTTTCTGGGGCTGTTCTGGCCCTCGGGAGGCACACGGGGTGTCCCGAGGGCACGCTGTTCTTCGCCAAGCCCCGGTGGCGTATCTTGCGGTGCATGAACAGGTTCTCGACGGTGTGCAACGGGTGCTCGACCTTGGCTCGCAGTCCTGTGCCAGATCACCGGCGTGTCGTGGTTTTCCGGGCGTTTATCGATACCCTGGTAGCTGGCTTCGCCGAAGGCGATGCGTCTCCTGCCCGTGCGCCAGGCCAGAATCCAGCTCGACGCCGCTTTCATGCCAAAGAACCACGGGTTGGCCTTTTTGGCCTGGTGCATGTCCGGGTCACACACCCGATCACGGTGCTTGGGTCGGGCGGCGATCCGTGTCGCATCCGTCCTC
>DATLZY010000059.1:0-13721 GCA_035573755.1 Candidatus Acidiferrales bacterium | reverse complement strand
CGAGCGGCAGTTTGGCTACACCCAAGTCCGTTACCGGGGTTTGGCGAAGAACACCGCGCAGCTGATCACGCTGTTTGCGCTCGGCAACCTGTGGCTGTGCCGCAAGCAACTGGCCGCGGCCAGCGCAGGATAGATCCGTCCGGCAGCCGGACAACGGCTGTCGAGCGGCCCGCAGCGTGGCCGTTCTCGCCTGACGACACCGCCGACAGCACGCGTTACCCCCCATCCGATCGTCCCGCTGGCGCCGATTCATCTGGCACTCTCACCACTGGCCGTTTTGGACACGATCCTTAACAGAACCTGGTTTTTTCGATATACGACAGGGACGATATACGACAGGGAAATACACGCAAATGGAAAGAACTTTTGCCGGTTTGCCCGAACTTTTGGTGGCGACCTACGCACAGGAGGGCTGGGCGCGCTTTCTCGGCATCGAACTCAATCAGCGTGAGCCTTTGCAGAGGCTCAGGTTGGCCTACGATACGCGTTTGCTGAACGCCGATGGTGGCGTGATCCACGGCGGGATTCTCGCCACACTGCTGCTGGACGCGGCACGGATCGAAACTGCAGCGGGCTGGGATACTCAGGCAGACCTGAGGTCCATCCGGCCCCTCGATGGGCAGATCGTCTATCTGCGACCCGTGCATGAGGGCGATGTCATAGCATCTGCCCAGCTGATGCGCGCGGGGCGCACGCTCGCATTTATCGCCTCCGAAGTTCGCGATGCACAGGGGCAGCTCGTCGCGCAGGGGCAATGGGTCTTCGCTCATGCTGGAGGGGAGGCGCTCGAGGCAGTACCGGAGGCACCGGATTTGGCCCAGGTCTGGAACGGGGAGACGGATACCGGGCGCATGGGCGCGCTGCTTGAGGCCAACATGAAAAAACGTTTGACCGGTTTGTCGCTCCGGCAGATGGGGCCCGGCCGGTGTGTGATCGAAGCGTCGGACATCCCCGAAATGCGTGATTCCAGCGGCGCACTGGCTGCCGGTGCACAATTGCTCGCCTGCGACAATGTCGGCGTATTTGCAGGTTTTGGGTTGAACGCACGCATCACGCGCATGTCGACGGCAGCCCTCAAGTTGAGCTTCATCGCCACGCCACAGGATGAACCGTTGATCGTCGTCGGACGCAGCCTGGGCAAGGCCGGACCGTTGATATCCAATCAGAGCTTGGTTTACGGGCGGCATTCAGGCCGCCTGTACGCCTTCGGTACAGTCACACTGGCAACATGAACGGCACGGACGAGGCCAGGCGGGGCGTCTTATCGGAGGGTCCTGGATTCCTTGCCGGACCGGCTGGAAACCTGCAGGTACACGTGGATCGGCCGGTGGCGGCCAGCGATCCGCCGCAGGTGGTTGTGATCTGTCACCCTCATCCCCAGTTCGGCGGCACGATGGACAACAAGGTTGTCACCACGCTCGCCCGCGCCGCGACGGATGTCGGCTGGCATGCCGTGCGCTTCAATTTTCGCGGCGTCGGCGCCAGCACGGGGACTTATGACGAGGGACGAGGCGAAGCCGAAGACGCGCGGGCGGTCTTCAAATGGGCTGCAGAACAGTGGCCAGCCCGTCCGCCTGCGTTGGCTGGCTTCTCATTCGGCGCCTGGGTGGCGATCCGACTCGCGTTCGGCGTGTCCCCGTCGCGCTTGCTCACAGTAGCGCCACCTGTCGATCGGTTTGCCAGTCTCCCGGCTCGAGCACTGGGCTGTCCCTGGTGGCTGATCCAAGGCATGGCCGATGAGGTGGTCGACGCGGATCGGGTGATCAAGTGGGCAGAAGCACTGGCTACTCCGCCGCACATCATCCGTCTGCCCGGGGTGACCCATTTCTTTCATGGCCAGCTCAGTGTGTTGCGCAGTCTCGCGCGCAAGTTCTTTCATGAGGTTGATTGATATGCCTGCACAAGCCGAGTTCCGTCCCCTGCATTGCGCGGTGCTGACTCTGTCGGATACACGTACGCCCGAGACCGATACATCCGGGGATTTACTCGTCGAGCGTCTGCAGTCAGCGGGCCATCGTCTGCAGGATCGGGCACTCTTGCCCGATGATCTCTACCGGCTGCGCGCGCAGGTCAGTGTTTGGATTGCCGATCCCCGGATCGAGGTGATCCTTACCACGGGCGGGACGGGTCTGACCGGGCGAGATCGAACCCCGGAGGCCATCGGGCCGCTGTTGGATCGGCGCATCGATGGCTTCGGTGAGTTGTTTCGGCAGATATCCTTCTCTGAAATCGGCGTGTCGACGATGGAGTCCCGCGCGTTCGCCGGCGTTGCGAACGCGACAGTGATCTTTTGCCTGCCCGGTTCCAGAAGTGCGTGCCAAACTGCTTGGGATCACATCATTCGCCCCCAACTCGACGCGCGCCATCAGCCGTGCAATCTCGTCGCACTTTTACCACGACTCAACGAAACATGACGCTCAAGGCGGCACCGGCGAGGCCGTTAGATTGAACGAGTCGCTACCGACGCTGTCGGAGGCAAAGGAGGAAGAAAATCATCTTCTTCCCCTCATCCACCTAGAAGAATAGTAAAGGAGCATGTCATGGCGATCGTCTGTCAAGCGAAGTTCGCGCCCGGCCAGGTTGTGGAACACAGGGAACTCGGTTACCGGGGCGTGGTTCTCGACGTCGACCCCCGGTTCCTCGGCCGTGAAGAGTGGTATCCTCGACAAGCTCTTCCCGCACCCGACCGGGATCAGCCGTGGTATCGGTTGCTCGTCGATGGGCGCGAGTACCAAACCTACGTTCCTGAATCGGCACTATCTTGCGACGCGCTCGAAAGCCCGGTACAACACCTGTCGCTGCGTGTTTTCTTCAAGGGATTTCAAGGAGGGCGGTATCAACCGAGGTGGATTCCAAATTGAGGAGCAGACCGGGAATCGCCGGTATGAATGGGGCCGTTCCGGCGCACACTCCTAGCAAATCATGCGCGGTGACGGCCTCTTCTCGCGTCACGGATCTGTAAAAAACTGCTTTTCAAACTGCACTTTGAAAGGCTTTTTTGCGCCTTCCGGCAGCACATTGACCTGGAATCGCAGCGTTTCCCGCCCGCTGATGGGAAAATCACTGATGTAGTAGATGGCGTCGCCGTCGCGCATCTCGCGGAGTGTCAATTCACGATATTGGTTGTTCAGATTCACTGCACTGGCCGAGATCTCCGCAGGGAGCGCGATGGTGCTACCATCGGCGGACTTTTGCCGCAGCGCGAGATTGATCATGCCGCGGTTGCGGCTACGCACGATGCCTGCTTTCTGTGTGGACTCCGCCGGTAACTCGTCGGTGCGCAGCGCATTGTAATGGAAGACATAATTTTCATACTCGAAGCTGTTGGCTTGCACGACTGACGTGAATGTGGCGATCAGCCCGAATGCAGCAGCCCATGCGAATGCTCGGAACCTTGGTGTTGTCATGATAGCCTCCCTGAACATTCCGAACCTCGCTTCACTCTAATGTAAAATGGGTATTATTCAAGGCTCCCGGCGATGCGCAGCCGTGAGGCTGTAGAGCGCAATTTCGCCGAGAAGATTCGGCAGATGGCTCATCAGGCGATTGCCGTGGTGGGCCGAGTCGACGACTTGACGGTGGAGCACGCGATAACCCCGTTCGCGGCACAGGGACTCAAAGTCCTTGACCGTGCAAAGATGAATATTGGGCGTATTATACCATGCATTCGGCAGTGTCTCGGACACGGGCATCCGGCCGCGCCACGCGATTTGCAAGCGGCTGCGCCAGTAGCCGAAGTTGGGAAACGTGACGATCCCTTTGCGTCCGATGCGCAGCATTTCCGCCAGCAGCCGATCGGGATGGCGCACCACCTGCAGCGCTTGCGTCAGAATGACGTAGTCGAAAGATTGGTCGGCGAAGGCATCCAGACCTTGGTCGATGTCCATCTGGATGACCTGAATCCCGGCCTCCATGGACTTCACGACATTGTCCGGATCAATCTCCAGTCCGTAGCCCGTCACCTGCCGCGTTTCCTGAAGATGACGCAACAGCGTTCCGTCGCCGCAACCCAGATCCAGCACATGGCTCCGCGGTTGGACCCAGTGGGAGATGAACTCGAGATCCGGACGCAGGGGGCTCATGCGGGCAACTCCGCTGCAACCCGCCGCATATAGGCCTGAAGGACAGCGAGATATTCCGGATTGGGCATTAGAAAATCATCGTGACCCTGGGTCGAGCGGATATCGGCGTAGCAAACCGGTTTCCGAACTTCCATCAACGCGTTGACGATCTCCCGTGATCGAGCGGAAGAGAACCGCCAGTCGCTGGTGAATGAGGCGACCAGAAACCGGCAGCGGCTGGCCTTGAAAGCCTCGGCAAGACTGCCGTTGAAATCCTGTGCCGGATCGAAATAGTCGAGCGCCTTGGTCATCAGCAAATAGGTATTGGCGTCGAACCGGTCCACGAAGGAAGTGCCTTGATGGCGCAGATAGCTCTCCACTTGAAATTCGACGTCAAATCCGTATTGAATCCGCCCGGCGCGCAGTTCCCGGCCGAAGCGTTCGCGCATGGCGTCCTCAGAGAGATAGGTGATGTGCCCCAGCATGCGGGCCAGCATCAACCCGCGCCGCGGGATGACACCCCGTTCCTCGTACCGGCCTTCGTGAAAGTCGGGATCCGACAGGATCGCCTGGCGAGCGACTTCGTTGAAGGCGATGTTCTGCGCAGAGAGCTTGGGAGTCGCCGCGATGATGAGCGCGTGACGCACGGCCTCGCTGTGGTGGATGGCCCATTGCATGACCTGCATGCCACCCAGGCTGCCGCCGGCGACCGCTGCCCATTGCTGGATTCCCAGCCGTTCACCGAGGCGGCGCTGGCTGTTGACCCAGTCGCCGACCGTCACGATGGGGAAGTCCGGGCCGAAGCAGACGCCGGTTTCCGGGTTAATGCTGTTGGGGCCGGTGCTGCCTTTACAACCGCCAAGATTGTTGAGTGACACCACGAAGAACTTGCGCGTGTCGAAGGGCTTGCCCGGACCGATGCACACATCCCACCAGCCCGGTTTGCGATCCTCTGGTGTGTGATAGCCGGCGGCATGATGATCACCCGACAGTGCGTGGCAAACCAAGATGGCGTTGCTGCGGTCGCTGTTGAGCGACCCATAGGTTTCGTAGACCAGTTCGTACCGATCCAGCTGCTTTCCCCCTTCCAATTTCAGAGGGGTATCGAAGATCATGCGTTGAGGCGTGACCAAGCCGACCGAATCGCGTGGGAAGCGGGTGCTCGCGGCGTCTGCGTCGGAAGGATCACTGGGTGACGACATTGCTCGACGGTGCGGTATATAGGGTGGGCGTGACCGGCCGAGTTTAGTGGGGTGAAGGGGAGCGTGCAAGATTTTGTATGCGTCCACCCCCTTTGGCACTCGGGCTGATGCTGGAGGAGGGATGATAGAGGGGGTTGTTGTCCGAGGGCAAAGTGTGGGCGCTGGGTGTTGTAGAAGATGAGCCAGTCGGCGAATTTTGGGTTGAACAGGGCCAGGTCGGTAAAGAGCAGGTCTTCGTGGTCGTCGACGAAGGATGCCTGGAGGGTGCAGCGCAGGAATTACGCCGAATTCAGGTCGGCACATCCCATAGCGCAAACAGCCGATCCACTTGTGCAGGCGCTTGGCGTATACGGATGCGCTTGGTGCGAGAGCAGGTGCCTTGGATGAGCTCGAGTCGGCTGACGGGTACAGCGCATTGTTGTACCAGCCAGGCCAGAAGTCGTGCGTTCGCATTTCCGTCTTGAGCGGGTGCTGACACGGCGATCTTGATGCGCCCTCCGTG
This sequence comes from Candidatus Acidiferrales bacterium, assembly GCA_035573755.1. Lineage (GTDB taxonomy): Bacteria > Pseudomonadota > Gammaproteobacteria > UBA5335 > UBA5335 > Macondimonas. The sequence continues at coordinate 7,956 of DATLZY010000059.1, read as the reverse complement.
GAACCCGATGGCTGTGTTGCGACGCGCGCCGGGCTGAGGATGATATCGGCTCCCTCCCGATGCCAGAATGGGCTACACAATCCGTCGTCACAAGCCAGTTCCCAGCGGTGCAATGAAGCGCTTCAGGAACTGAATCACGAACAGTACCAGGATGGGTGAAAAATCGATGGCGCCGGTATCGGGCAGCAGGCCGCGAGCACGGTCCAGGAGGGGCCCAGTGAGTCGGAACAGCAACAGAGCGGCCGGGGGGTATGGCGCGGAACCAAGCCAACTCAGCAGAACCTGGACCAGGATGGCGATCGAGTAGAGATTCAGTACGAACACGGTTAGGTCGGCCGCGACGTATCGCGGGAGGAGGGCAATCGGCAGTTGGGCCCCCGTCAGCGTCACGAAAGCCAGGTAAAGGACGATCTGCAGGGCGATCAGGATCAAAAGGGCACCGAGATCGTGGCCCCGATAGTTGGGTATCACGTGGCGCATGGGCGCAAGCACGGGTTCGGTCATGCGAACGATGGCGCGCAGCAAGGGATCAAACCGATCCCGTGCCGTGAGGACGACCATCAGGCGGATCCAGAACAGGACTGCTGCGAGTTTGAACAGACTCAACAGCAGGAACAGGACGGGGTCCTGCCAGTAAGCAGTGGGCATCAGACGGAGTCTCCCAATTCATGTGCCAGGCTCACGGCGCGGGTGTGCGCAGCCATCAGCACCTCGCGCGCGATGCGGCGTATGCCCTCGCGTTCCATGACCATCAATCCTTGTGCGGTCGTGCCTCCGGGTGATGTGACCTGACGGCGAAGCTCGGCCAAATCCCGGTGGCTCTCCTGGGCCATGTGGGCAGCTCCCAGAGCAGTCTGGAGGGTCAACGCTCGTGCGAGTTCGAGGGACATGCCCAACTCCCGGGCACCATCGACCAACGCTTCCATGAACAGAAAGAAATACGCGGGCCCGCTCCCCGACAGCGCCGTCACCAGATCCAGTTCCGCTTCGGTTTCGAGCCAGTGGACCTGTCCCACGCCGCGGAACAGTCGATCCGCAATGCTGCGCTGGGACGGCGCCACCTTCCCTGTGGCATACAGGCCGGTTGCGCCCAGGCCCAGCATTGCAGGCGTGTTAGGCATCGCACGCACCAGCGGTAGCTCGCGGCCGAGCCAGCGCATCAGCATGATCGTGGTAATGCCGGCTGCAATGGAGATGATGACCGGTTCGCGGCCGGCCAGGGGATCGGTCAGACCGCGGCATACCGTTTCGAGAGTCTGCGGCTTGACCGCAAGCACCAGAACATCCGCTCGTCGTGCGATGGTCGCGTTGTCGGCCGTCGCCAGCAGGCCCTCAATGTGGCCGATTGACGCCCGTTTATCGGGATCGGGATCGGCCGCGCCCAGTTGTGTGCCCGGGATGCCCTGGCGCACGAGCCCGGTGAGCAGGCTCGAAGCCATGTTGCCTGCGCCGATGAATCCGATGAAGGGGGTCATGTCGTCCGTCGCGCTCCGCACGTCAGTGTGGCGCCTATGATCGGCATCAGCAACCGAGGGCGCAAGTCGTTTGCATTGACATTCAGCTGATCTTGGGGGCACCGAACAAGGCCCGGCCCACCCGGATCAGAGTGCTGCCCTCCAAGATCGCAGCCTCCAGATCGTTGGACATGCCCATCGAGAGTGTGTCCAGGTCGTGGCCGGCAGCGCGAAGCGCGCAAAAGAGCGCCATGAGTCGGGCGTACGCTGCGCGTTGCACGGCGGGATCCTGTGATGCCTCCGGGATGGCCATTAGGCCTCGCAGGCGCAGTCGTGGAAGCCGATCGACGTGTTGGGCCAAGGTCAAGAGTTGATCCGGGTCCACACCCGATTTTCGCGGTTCCAGGCTCAGCTTGACTTGCAGGCATACCTGCAGCGGCGGTAGGTGAGCGGGGCGTCGGCGGTCCAGTCGATCAGCATGAGCCGCGCGGTCCAGGCTGTGGATCCAATCGAAGTGTGCCGCAACGTCGCGGCATTTGCTGGTCTGCATGGGGCCGATGAAATGCCAGATCAATCCCTTGTCGCCGAAGCGGGCGATCTTGGGCAAGGCTTCTTGTAGATAGCTCTCGCCGAAGTCACGTTGTCCGAGTTGGCACAGTTCTTCGATGGCAGCGGCGGGTTGGCCCTTGGAAACCGCGAGCAACCGGATCTCGGCGGGCCGTCGCCCGGCCCGTTCGGCGGCCGCTTCGAGCCGACGCTGAACGGTTCGATAAGCATTGGCCCGGGGCGAAGACTCAAGCCCGCGGTCTGTTTGGCCGCTAGATCCAAGGTCAGTCATGGTCGTGTGGGGCAGGCGATGGATATCGCGCAGTTGCTGTCATTCTCGGTTAAAAACGGTGCATCGGACCTGCATCTTTCGGCAGGTCTGCCGCCCATGATTCGCGTCGACGGCGACATTCGTCGGATCAACCTGCCTCCCCTGGAGGCCAAGCAGACTCACGACCTCATCTACGACATTATGAACGACCGCCAGCGCAAGGAGTACGAAGAGCATTTCGAGACCGACTTTTCTTTCGCCATTGCCGGCCTCGCCCGCTTCCGCGTCAACGCCTTCAACCAGAATCGGGGGCCGGCAGCGGTTTTTCGGACGATTCCGGAAAAGATTCTGACCCTCGAACAGCTCGCCTGCCCGGGAATCTTCAAAGAACTGGCGCTGAAACCCCGTGGCATCGTGTTGGTTACCGGGCCGACCGGATCCGGCAAATCGACCACGTTGGCGGCGATGATCGACTATATCAACGACAACGAAGCCGGTCACATTCTCACGATCGAGGATCCCATCGAGTTCGTGCACACGAGCAAGCGTTGCCTCGTCAATCAACGCGAACTCAAACGGGACACCCATGGTTTTGCCGAGGCCTTGCGGTCCGCGTTGCGTGAGGATCCGGACGTGATTCTGGTGGGGGAAATGCGGGACCTCGAAACTATTCGCCTGGCACTCACCGCAGCCGAGACGGGACACATGGTGTTCGGAACCCTCCACACCAGTTCGGCAGCGAAGACCATCGACCGCATCGTCGATGTCTTTCCGGCAGCCGAAAAGGACATGGTACGCGCCATGCTCTCGGAGTCTCTGCAGGCGGTCATTTCGCAGACGTTGCTGAAGAAAAAGGCCGGTGGCCGCATTGCGGCACACGAAATCATGATTGGGACGCCGGCCATCCGCAACCTGATTCGGGAAAATAAGATCGCTCAGATGTATTCATCGATCCAGACTGGCCAGCAATTCGGCATGCAGACACTGGATCAATGCCTTCAGGATCTCGTGCGAAAAAACATGATCACAAAGGAAATCGCCCGGGCCAAGGCAGTGCACAAAGAGAATTTCTGAGGGGGCGGCAATGGACCGTGATCAGGCTGTGCGTATCATGCATGACTTGCTGCGCGTGTTGGTTCGCCGTGGCGGTTCGGATCTGTTCATCACAGCCGGATTTCCGCCCGCCATCAAGATCGATGGCGCAATGAATCCGGTGGCTGAAAAGCCCTTCATGGCAGAGCACACGGCCACCATCGCGCGGGCGATCATGAACGATCGCCAAGCCCGTGAATTCGAGTCCACCAACGAATGCAACTTCGCGATTGCCCCGCGAGGAATCGGGCGATTTCGTGTCAGTGCATTTGTCCAGCGGGGGATGGTGGCGCTCGTTCTGCGTGCGATCAAAACCGACATCCCCGAATTCGATTCGTTGGGTTTGCCGGAGGTACTGAAAGAAGTCGTGATGTCGAAGCGGGGTCTGACGATCGTGGTGGGGGCGACGGGATCCGGCAAGTCCACGACCCTCGCAGCAATGGTGGGTTATCGCAATGCGCACGCTCAGGGGCACATCATCACCATCGAGGATCCAGTCGAGTTCGTGCATCCGCACATGAACAGCATCGTCACACAGCGTGAGGTCGGCGTGGACACGCAAAGCTGGGGGATTGCCCTTAAGAACACCTTGCGCCAGGCGCCGGACGTGATCCTGATCGGCGAAGTACGTGACCGAGAAACCATGGAGTACGCGGTGCAATTCGCCGAAACGGGCCATCTCTGTCTTTGCACCCTGCACGCCAACAGCGCCAATCAGGCGCTTGATCGCATCATCAACCTTTTTCCGTTGGAGAAGCGTGAACAGGTTTTGATGGATCTTTCGCTGAATTTGCGTGCCATCATCTCGCAGCGGCTGATTCCACACGTGAGCGGTTCAGGGCGCGTCGCAGCCTTCGAAATCATGCTCGGTACGCCATTGGTGGCTGATCTGATCTTCAAGGGCGCCATTCACCAAATTAAAGAAGTGATGGCCAAGTCGACGGCCCAGGGCATGTGCACCTTCGATCAATATCTCTATGAACTGTATGAGCAAGATCAGATCAGTTATGAGGAAGCATTGCGCAACGCGGATTCAAAAAACGAGCTGCGCCTCAGGATCAAGCTTGAAAGTGCCAAGGCCACCCGTCGCGATGACGAGCGGCTTTCGATCATGGAACCCTCGACGTAGACGAGGCAAACATTGCCATGCTGCTCAAGCCTTTTCTGGAAATGATGGTCGCCCAGCGGGCTTCGGATCTTTACCTGAGCCCTGGAGCATTGCCACAGCTGCGCATCGAAGGGCGCAACCGCGCAGTGGGCAAGATACCGTTGTCGGCTGAACAGGTAGCCGAAGCGGTCGATCAAACCTTTGACGAGCGCGAACGGGGTCTGTTCCAGGCCCAGTTGCAGGTGGACTATTCTTACATCATGCCGGACGTCGGCCGGTTTCGTCTGACGGCCTTTCGCCAGCGCGGAAATGCTGCTTTGGTGGTGCGCTATGTACAGCCGGCGCTGCCGCGGATTCGTGACCTCGGTCTGCCGCTGATCCTGCAGGATTTGGCGCTTCATCGGCAAGGTTTGGTGCTCGTCGTCGGATCGACCGGCTGTGGCAAGTCCACGACGATGGCGGCGATGCTGCAACATCGCAACGAACACGTCTCCGGCCATATCCTGACCATCGAGGATCCGGTCGAGTTCTATCTCGAGAGCCGCAAGTCGGTTGTCAATCAGCGCGAGCTAGGCGTCGATGCAATTTCTTATACGGCTGCACTGAAAAGCGCGTTGCGTGCGGCGCCGGATGTGATCATGGTCGGGGAGATTCGCGATGGCGATACCTTGGCGGCGACTGTGGAACTTGCCGGAACGGGTCATCTCGTTCTGGCCACGCTGCACGCCAACAATGCACCACAGACGCTCGACCGCATCGCCAATCTCTATCCGCCGGCCCAGCGCGCTCAACTGTTTCTGGATCTGTCGCTCTACTTGAAGGCGATTGTTTCGCAGCGCTTGGTGATGGGACGCGACGGCCGTCGCCTGCCCGCGGTGGAGATCATGATCAACACGCCATATATTGCCGAACTGATCGCAAAGGGCCAGTTCGACAAGATCAAGCCGGCTATGGAGGACAGCAAGGTTCGCGGCATGCAGGACATGGACTCGGTGCTCTATCGACTGTATCGCGATGAGTTGATCGACAAGGACGAGGCATTGGCGCATGCTGACTCGCAGCCCAATCTGGAGGCCAAGATCCATTTCTCTTCATGAAAAAAAGCGGGCTCACCGGAAGGTGAGCCCGCTCAATATAACGATTGCCGATTTGTCAGATCAGATCAGACAGCTTCTCTACGGTAAACGGCAGACTGACGCCGAGGAACACATCTGGGGATGCGTCCGTATTGCCGAACCCGACCGATACGTTCAAGACTCGGTCCGGGCTCAGGCGAAAGCCCGTGGTCAGGTTGAATACGCCGATGGTCTGGTCAAGGCTGGACGCAGCCAGACCATTGGCGAACTTCAGGTCGGTCTCCTGGGCGTATCCGAGCTGGTACTGGAACGTCATGGAAACGTCGTAAGACAGCGCAAACGCCACGCCGAGGCCGAGCTGGCCCTGAAGGCCAGGTTCGACTTCCGTCAGGATCAGCGGTTGACCATCGACCGTCTGGCGCACCTGGTCAAGACCATCCTCTTTGAAGCCTTGAATCAAGCTGAACGAACCGAAGGCCACTACCGGGTCGATCACCTTGGAAACGTTTACGCCCAAGCTCGCTGAGTAATAACCATCACCGGTCGCGAGTTCTTTGCCCAGCTTGGTTTCGAAGGGACTGGAACCGGTCGGTGCCGTGACCTCGCCAAGCAGCGTCCACCGGGCGTCACCCGGCAACCCGCGAAACGGCTGCCAGCGCAGTCGCATGGATACGTCACCGACATCGAATTCAGTCACGTCGTCGACATTGTCATACTTTCCGACGATGGGTAGGGCGAAACCCAAGCTCAGGTTGTCCAGGAGACCGTAATCGACGGTCAGCCGGGGTGTGAGGGTGTGTTGCGCGTCCTGGACCACGTCGACGGGGCGGAAATCCAAGATCTGCAGGGAGGGTGGCTGATTGCGTCCACCGCGCGTCTGTTCCAGGATCAGGGCGTCCTGAGAGCGGGCGTTACCGAAATAGGTGTAGTCGATGTTGAGAAAGATGTCCCACCAGCCTTTCTTAACCAGCGAATAGTCCTGCTGAGTCTTGTTGAGAATCTGCTCGAGATTCTCCTCTTTGCTGGGATCGGATTCTTTTTGCCGCAGGGCTTCGCGAGCCTTTTCCTGATCCGCAGGGGAGGCCTCTGGCGCGGTCTGTGCCCACACGGCAGGGATGGTGGTTGCGACGACACTCAATGCCGTCAAGGACGCGAGAATGAATTGACCCAAAGGCTTTTTCGTGGATTTCGATGAGGATGCCGAGGTTGAAGTCATGGTGTTTCCTAACAAAGTGGGTCTACCCAAAGCACAAAAAGCAAAGCATCCGCTGCGCTTAGCGAATTCCGATCGATCTGAAATTCGTCGGTTGCAGCGCGGACCAGAAGCCCGGAATGTCGAGCAGTGCGGTGCGGCGGATGCGATCCTCACCGATAAAGCTCAAGTCGTTGTCAGAAAGCGCAAACCCTGCATTGTGCTCCTCGCCGGCTCGGGGGTAGACGATGAAGATCACCTGCGGGTCCCAGAATTTCTTGAACTGGGACGTGGTCATCGTGAAATTTCCCAGAGCCGGATCGGCGATGAGCACATGGCCGGCATGGATGGATTTCAGCACCACAAAATGATCGAATCCGGCATATTTGATGGGGACGATCCCGGGGTGTTCCAGCGCTTCCAGGTCGGAAAATTCGGCCTTGAACCCCGCGCTGCGATAACCGATCTGCGCGGCGTAACGCTTCATGTCGAGCAAGGAAAAGCCGCGCCGCTCAATGATTTTCTGGGTTTCCCCATAGCGCAGCATGCCATTCATGGCATCGGTCTCGGTGATGTTCAGGCCAATGTATTCCTGCAGTAATGTTGTCAGCGAAGCCGATCCGCAGCTGAAATCATATTGCTGGCGGACAAGGCCCTCGTTCTTGGCTGCGCTCCACGACACTACCCCGATGTGTTCGCGCGAGGGTCCGTTGGGTCCGAGAATCGGAACATCGATTCGGCCCGGCGCTGCATGGCCGGAAGAAGAGAAAACCAGCAGGCCCAACAGGGCGAGGCCGGACAATCGCGCAGGCATAGATTTTTCCTTGCTTTTCATGATGGGTCCAGTCGTGCGCAGGCCGGGTTGGTGGCCGTCAATGCAGCCGACGGGCAACGCCCAGGGCATGGAGGCGCAGCCATTCTAGGCGAGCTTGTTTGCAGACTCAAGCTGGTGTATGCGTCCACCACCTTTGGCACTCGGGCTGATGCTGGAGGAGGGGTGATAGAGGGGGATGTTGTCCGAGGGCAAAGTGTGGACGCTGGGTGTTGTAGAAGATGAGCCAGTCGGCGAGTTTTTGGGGCCTGTTAACACTAACATTCTTTATTTGAGTACGATTCGGGCATGGACGGGCATGGAGATTACCCCAGCCCAATACGAGCAAATCGCGAGCTGCCTGCCTCGCCAGAGAGGCCATGTCAGCCTATCCAACCTGCAGGTT
>DATLZY010000058.1:0-24852 GCA_035573755.1 Candidatus Acidiferrales bacterium | reverse complement strand
AGCTTCTTCGGTCTGCTCAAGCGCGAGCCGATCCGGCAGCGCATCCACCCGACGAGGGAGGCTGCACGAGCAGATGTGTTCGACTACATCGACATGTCCTACGAGCCGAAGCGACAACACGGTTCAAACGGCAACCTGTCCCCGGTAGCGCTCGAGCAGCAGTACGCGCAGCGAGAGTCCTGACTGTCTACAGAACCCTGGGCGATTCATCCATCGCTGCTGCGACAAGCCAACCACGTGTGTATGGTCCAGCCCGATTACACGAAAAGTCATGTACTGAGGCGACCGGCCGATACCTGATGAGGACATGAGGACGGCCTTTCGGGGCGGAGCCATCGTCCCAGGCGGTAAATATCGGCTTGACAAGGCGGCGGCATGAGCCTAGACCATTGCTGGAACAGGCGGCCGCAACGGTCTGGCAGCCGGGCTGAATTACTCAGCCGCAGAACAGGAAAATCACAAGCGCGATCAACGCGTGGGGAGTCACCAGACATGAGCAGCGATCTCTCTCTTTGTGGAGAATCGATACAGTTGCGCGTTGACCGAGCGGGCATCATTAGCGAGTCTGCCGGCGATACCCAGACCCTCCTTGGGGCTTCTTCTCCAGAACTTCGCGGCCGGTCATGCGAAGACTTCGTTGCGCCCAACATGCGCGCAGCCTTGAGAACGCTGCTGGCAACAGCAAACGATCGCCCTCAACTCGGGCAATTTCGACTGACCCGTCCCAGCGGGGATTTCCGGAGCAGTCAATGGGTCCTTGTTCCCGCATCCGGAGGCGATATCTGGATCGTGGTGACCGCAGCCCTGCCGGAGCACGCGCCCCATGACTTGTCGCCCGCCTTGGGCGACGTACTGGATCGCGCCAACGCCCTCGTCTTTTTCTGCGATCCCCTGGGTCATTTCATCAACCTCAATGCCGCCATGACACGCGTGACCGGCTACTCTCGGCGTGAGCTCGAAACCCAGAATTTTGGGCATATCGTCCACCCCGATGATCGCCTGCTTGCACAGTCTCTGTTCCTCAGTGCCTTGGGGGGTGTGGGGCAACAGGGTGAAATTCGCGTGATCACCAAAGACGGTCGCCTCCATTATCTCCTGATCACGAACGGCCCACTCTGGGCCCGAGAACAAATCATCGGCGTGGTTGGGGTGGCTCGTGACGTAACGCCTGAGCGGACATGGGCGCTCAGGCAGAGGGATCTGCAATCGCGATTGCAGCAAGCGCAGCGTATCGCCAGGCTGGGTGAATGGTCCTACGACTTCAGGACCCGGACGGCGCATTGGAGTCCGGAGCTTTTCGACCAGTTGCAGATCGACCGCCGGGATTTCTCTCGCGATTACATCGGTTTTAGGCGCCTCATCCATCCCTCCGACGCCGCTCGGGTCAATCGCCACCACCGCGACGCCCTGCGCCATCGACGGCCGCTGGACATCGAATATCGCATCGTGACGCCGCGCAACCGTGTCGTCTGGGTGCACGAGCGCGGCGTCATCAGCTACTGTGCCCGGGGCCGCCTGTCCCGCATCGATGGCACGTTGCAGGACGTGTCCGAGCAAAAGCGTCTCGAAAACGACATGCTCTGGATGCGCGATGCCTTGACGCAGTCCGGGGAAGCCATGTTCGTCCTGGATGCCGAAAGAAGGGTGCTTTCCGCCAATGCAGCATTCTGCGGCCTGATGCAATGTTCCCGCAGCATGCTGCAGAACACTCCGGCACAATTCCTGGTCCCTCCCGATCAATCCACGGACACGATCGACGAGCTCTGGTCGCACCTCTCCAACATCGGCCGCTGGAGCGGACCCTGGGAAGGGCAACGGCTCAATGGTGAAGCGATCGCGTTGCATCTGAACCTGAGCGCTGTCCGTGACGAAGCCGGACACATCACCCATTACATCGGTTTATGTCGCGACCGATCGGGCTCCGACGCCTCTACCCGTCCGACCATCGATTTGCTCGATCCCACCACGGCTCTGCCCAATCGCGCGGCCTTGATGCGCGCACTGACGACGGAGTCAGCGGCCGCCGAGCACACACATCAGGGCTTGGCGTTGCTGTGGATCGATCTGGATCATTTTCGATCGATCAACGAATCACTGGATCCTGCGGTCGGCGATCAGATTCTGAGGGAGGTCGCGCAGCGCTTCCAAAACCTGGAAAGCCTGCGATGTCGCATGTTTCATGTGGGCGGAGATACATTCGCAGCCATTGCGTTCGGTGACCCGATCACGGATCAGGCCACGCAGATCGCGGAAGCGGCGCTCGAAGCGCTCAATGAGCCGCTCATGGTCGGCGAGACCGTCCTGGGGTTGTCGGCCAGCATCGGCATCTCCATCCGTGGCGCCGACACGCCTCTCGATACAGCAGATCTGATCCGGCAGGCCGAGACGGCCATGTATCAGGCCAAACGCCATCGACATTGCTATCGTCTGGCGAGTCGCGCCCGCACCACTCCGCAGACGACACCGATGAACGCGCACGAGCTTCGCGTCGCGCTGACGCAGAACGAATTGTTTCTCGTCTATCAGCCCATCGTAGCGCCAGGCAGCGGCCGAATCTGCGGCGTCGAAGCCCTCGTCCGGTGGGCACACCCCACGCGCGGCACGCTGGAACCGGGCCAGTTTCTGCCATTGGCCGAGCGCATCGGCTTGTTGCCCTCGCTGGGGCAAGTCGTGCTTGACAAAGGCTTGGCGCAATTGCATCACTGGCGCGCCAATGGCGCCCCCGACCTCGGCCTGGCGGTGAATCTGGCGCCGACCCAGTTCGCCAGCCCGCAACTGGCCAACCAGATCGCCGCCAGCCTCGAAAGGCACCAAGTACCGGCGGATGGGCTGACGGTCGAGATCACAGAGGGGGCTCTCCTCGCCCATCCCGAGCGGGCGCTGGAAACCCTGCGTGTCCTGCGCGACCTGGGGGTCCGCGTTGCAATCGACGATTTCGGCACGGGTTATTCATCGTTCGGCTATCTCAAGCAGTATCCCTTCGATGTGCTCAAGATCGATCGTTCGTTCGTCTCCGCTCTACCGGAATCCGCGCCGGACGTTGCCATCGTCGAGGCCATGCTCAGCATGAGTCAACGCCTGAATCTGGACGTCATTGGCGAGGGAGTCGAAACTGAAACCCAATCGCAGTTTCTGACCGAGCGGGGTTGCCGGGGTTTGCAGGGCTACTGGCTCAGCCGCCCGCTGGCCGGAGCAGCGATGACGCAACTACTTAACCGCAATCGTGAGGAAGCAGGCTGAGCCCATTCAGCGGCTGCAACCTTTTTCGATGACTGCCGGTCCAAGCTCGCGAGCGACGGGCATCGGGCGCACCGATCGCGGCAAAGCATGTGAAGCGGCAGGAGATCAGCGATGGACGACAAGATCACCACGGTGCTCTGGTTCGATCGTGACGGCAAGAGGCCGCCGAATTCTACGTCTCGCTGCTGCCCGGCAGCCGCATCGATCAGGTGATCAAATCACCGGCGGACCATCCGAGCATGCCGGCAGGCGACGAACTGGTCGTCGATTTCACACTCGCCGGACGCAATTATTCGGCACCCAATGGCGGACCGACCTTCAAGCCCAATGAAAGCGTGTCCTTCATGGTCGTCACCGAGGATCAGGCCGAGACCGACCGGCTGAACACCCATCGTCGGCCATGGCGGACAGGAAAGCGCATGCGGTTGGTGCAAGGACAAATGGGGATACAACTGGCAGATCACGCCGCGAATCCTGCTCGAACTGCTCACCGATCCCGACCCTTCGCGATCCAAACGGGGTTTCGAGGCCATGATGACCATGACCAAGATCGACATCGCAGCCATCCAGGCGGCATCCCCGACTGAACCGAAGTGCAGGAGAGCGATCATGATATTCGTCGAAGGATTCCTTACCCCCGTTCCCACCGCCAGCAAGCAAGCCTATCTCGAGCACGCAAGCAGCGCAGTGGATTTATTCAAGCGATTCGGCGTGACTTGCTTCGTCGAGACCTGGGGCGATGATGTCCCCAACGGCAAGACCAACGACCTCAAGCAGTCGGTGACGCTTGAGAACGGCGAGACCGTGCTGTTCAGTTGGTTCGAATACCCCACAGGGCCACGCGCGAAGCGGCACACGAGAAAATGATGGCCGATCCGGCGATGGCCGAGATGGGCAAGAACATACCTTTTGATGGCAAGCGCATGATCTATGGTGGCTTCGATGCGATCCTGGACACGGGTGCGGCTGTGAAACCCGGTTATGTCGACGGGTATGTGCTTCCTGTGCCCGATGCCCGGAAACAGGACTATTGCACCTTGACGCGCAAGATGGCCTTGAAATTCAAGGATTATGGCGCACCGCGTGTCGTCGAATGCTGGGGTGCCGACGTGCCGGACGGCAAGCTCACCGACTACAACCGTGCGAGACTGAAAGAATCAGGCGAGTCGGTCGTCTATTCCTGGGTCGAGTGACCCGACAAGGTAACGCGCGACGCCCGCTGGCAGCGGATGATGGCGGAAGACGCCGCCCAGGGCGAACCCACGTTCGACGGCAAACGCATTCGGAACCCTTTTGCCAGGCATGCCGCATCGATATCAGGAAAGCGCCGACCGAACCGTCCTGCGCTCACAACATTCGATTCGGGCCCTTTTGGGTACGAGCGTTATCCACGCCATGGCGTCTACCACGTGTCGAATGCGATGCACGAGCCATCGCCATGATTCACTAAACGCACCAACCGCAGGAGCTGCCATGCGACCGCATCTGCCGCACATCCCCAGCGCTCAGATCACACCCGAGTCCGTCTATCTCGGCCGTCGACGCTTTCTGGCGCTCGGCGCGGCTGCGCTGGCGGCCGCTCGGGTGGGCATAGCGCAGGCGGCGAGCGGGATCGATGCATTGGTGCCGCTGACCACGAAACCCGGACCTTATCGAACCGATGAGCCGCTCACCCCCGTCGATGCTGTCACCGGCTACAACAATTTCTACGAGTTCGGTACCGGCAAGGACGATCCTGCTCGCAACGCGCACCACTTGCGCCCCCGTCCGTGGTCGGTGGCGGTCGGCGGGAATTGCAACAAGCCGGGAACCTATGACCTAGACACCCTGCTCAAGGGTCGCGCGCTCGAAGAACGGGTGTACCGCCTGCGCTGTGTCGAAGGCTGGTCCATGGTCATCCCCTGGGTCGGCTTCCCGCTGGGCGATCTGCTGCGCCGCTTCGAGCCCACCGGCAATGCCAAATATGTCGCGTTTACGACTCTAAACGATCCCGAACAGATGCCGGGACAGCGCCGCGCGGTGTTGCCATGGCCTTACGTGGAGGGCCTGCGCATGGACGAGGCCATGCATCCCCTGACCATCCTGGCAGTCGGACTGTACGGGCGCGTCCTGCCCAATCAGAACGGTGCGCCCTTGCGGCTCGTGGTGCCGTGGAAGTACGGCTTCAAGAGCATCAAGTCGATCGTCCGCATCACCTTCACGGAAACGCAGCCGCAAACCACTTGGAACCGCTCGGCACCGAATGAGTATGGCTTTTACGCCAATGTGAACCCGGAGGTCGATCACCCGCGCTGGAGCCAGCGGCGGGAGCGCCGCATCGGCGAGTTGTTCCGCCGTGAAACGCTGATGTTCAACGGTTATGGCGAATGGGTCGCGAACCTGTACGCCGGCCTCGATCTGCGCCGCAATTTTTGATCATGACCCCGCGCACCTTCCGCATCGGCGCTTGGCTGCTGGCCCTGTTGCCCGCAGTTCAGATCGGCGTGGGCCTCGGCCGCAACGCATTGGGGCCAGACCCCGTCGAAGCGCTGATGATCCTGACCGGAGTCTGGGCGCTGCGCCTGCTGTTGCTCACTCTGGCCATGACACCCCTGCAGCGGCTGTTCGGCTGGGCCTGGCCGCTCATGATCCGCCGCGAACTGGGCCTTGCAGCGTTCGGCTACGGCGTGAGCCACCTGCTGGTCTTCCTCGTGTTCGATCAGAACCTCGACCCGATCGCGGCATGGCAGGAGATCGTCGATTATCCGGCGGTCTGGCTCGGGATGCTAGCGCTGACCCTGCTCCTGCCGCTGGCACTGACCTCGACCAGAGCCGCGATACGGCGTCTGGGTGCGAACTGGAAGCGATTGCATCGGCTGATCTATCCCGCCGCGATCCTCGCCAGCCTGCATTTTGCGTTTCAGGTCAAGGCCGATCTGCGCGAGCCCCTGATCTATGCGGGCATCTTGATCTTGCTACTGCTGATGCGGCTGCCGCACCTCCGGTCGACCCGTCAAACGATGATTCGGTAACAGGGCGTGTAGTCGCGCCCCGGCAGGCGCATGCGTTGCTCACGCACGAAGCCGTCCAGCAATTGATCCAGACTCTGCATGATGGCCGGTTCGCCCCGGATGGCAAAGGGCCCGTGGCGCTCGATGGCCTGAATGCCGGCTTCCTTCACGTTGCCCGCGACGATGCCGGAGAAGGCTGCGCGCAGATTGGCGGCCAGATCGTGTAGCGGCTGGTCCCGATGCAGGGACAATGCGGCCATGTTCTCGTGGGTGGGCACAAAGGGTTTTTGCAACTGCGGCGCGATCCGCAAGACCCAATTGAAATAGAACGCATCACTGCGGGCGATGCGAAACTGGCGAACCTCTTCCATCCCCCGGCGCATGGCGCGGGCCACGGCAACCGGATCATCGAGGATCACCTGATAGCGCCCCGCCACGGCTGTGCCCAGAACGCGTCCCAGGAAATTCTCGAGCCGGCGGAAATAGTCCGCGGCCGACGCCGGCCCGGTCAGCACCAGTGGGAACGGCATTTGGGCGTTCTCCTCGTGCAACAGGATGGCAAACAGGTACAGCAATTCCTCCATCGTTCCGACGCCGCCCGGAAACACGATGAAACCATGGCCGATGCGGACGAAGGCCTCCAGCCGCTGCTCCATGTCCGGCATGATCACCAGGTGATTGACGATGGGATTGGGCGGTTCCGCGGCGATGATGCCAGGCTCGGAAATGCCGACGTAGCGCCCCATGCTCCGGTGCTGCTTGGCGTGCCCGACCGCTGCGCCTTTCATCGGCCCTTTCATCGCCCCCGGACCGCAGCCGGTACAGATATCCATGCCGCGCAGCCCCAGCTCGTAGCCGACCCGTTTGGCGTAGTCGTACTCGATGCGACTGACCGAGTGCCCACCCCAGCACACCACCAGATTGGGCGGCTGGCCCGGCGACAGCGCGCGGGCATTGCGCAGGATATGGAACACGGCATCGGTGATGCCACCGGTGTCGGTGAGATCGAAGCGGGGATGCAGCCGGATCTCATTGTGGACGTAGACGATATCGCGCAGCACCGCAAAGAGGTGTTCCCGGATGCCGCGTATCATCTGCCCGTCGACGAAAGCCTCCGCTGGCGCGTTGCGCAGTTCGAGCTTGATTCCCCGTTCCTGCTGCACGACCTGAATGTCGAAGTCCGGGTAGCGCTGCATGACCTGCAGGCTATCGTCGACCACGCTGCCGCTGTTGAGCACCGCCAGCGTGCAGCGCCGCAGCAGTTCGTGCAGCCCTCCCAGACTGGTGTCGCGCAAACGCACGACTTCATGCTGCGAGAGCACCTCCAGACTGCCCTCCGGGGCGATGAGCGCATCGACCACCTCGGGCTTGTTGGAGAGACCTGCGGCCAGCGTATCCAGGGATGACATGTGCAATGTCCTTGATCGGCGTCAAAACGGGCAGTATGCAAGGTGGCCATGCTAACCGATCACGGCACCTATTGCCGTGATGTTGCCGCTTTTTGGGCTAGAATGAGGCGGTCATTTGTCTGCTGCTCACTAGCCACACTCACGCAAGGATGGTCTTGTGGAACAAACTGCCGTCATCAAAACCTACGACCGCATGGCCGCCGCCTACGATCTGATCTTCAGCCCCATTTTTCAGCCTGGGCGGCAGCGCATCATCGACAAGATGGACTGCAGACCGGGCGATCGCATCCTGGAAGTCGGCGTGGGCACCGGCATGTCGCTGCCCTGTTACCCGCGCTCCACCCGCATCACCGGTATCGACGTGTCGCCCAAGATGCTGGAGCGGGGCCATCGCCGGGTGAAGAAACTGGGCTTGAATCATGTCGATCTGCGCATCATGGATGCACAGAACCTCGAATTTGCCGATCACAGTTTTGACAAGGTCACGGCGATGTACGTGGCCTCCGTCGTTCCCGATCCGCGCCGCATGGTGGCGGAGATGAAGCGCGTCTGCCGTCCGGGCGGCGATCTCTTCATCGTCAACCATTTCAGCCACACCCACTCGATGATCCGCTGGTTCGAGCGCGTCGTGGCGGTCATCACGCCGCTGATCGGCTTCACCTCCGATTTTCCGCTCGACCGCTTCCTGGCCGACGCCGAGATCAAGCATTTCGACATCGAACCGGTCAACCTCTTCGGCTACTGGTCGATGATCCACGCGCGCAACGATTAAGCCGCCGCCTCCGCCGGAATGCTTACTTCTTGGGCGCCGGCCGTTTCCAGTGCGGCAGGCTCACCTGCCGCCCGCCGCCCACCGTGAGCTGATGCGCCGGCGCATCCTTGCGCAAGGTCGTCCCGGCGCCCACGGTCGCCCCCTCGCCCACCGTCACCGGCGCGACCAGTTCGCTGCCCGAGCCGATGAAGGCGTCGTCACCGATCACGGTGCGGTGCTTGTGCACGCCGTCGTAGTTACAGGTGATCGTGCCGGCGCCCACGTTCACTCGCGCACCGATCTCGGCATCGCCGATGTAGCTCAGGTGATTGATCTTCGAGCCCTGACCGACCGTGGCCTGCTTGACCTCGACAAAGTTGCCGATGTGGGTTTCAGGCGCCAATTCGGCGCCCGGCCGCAAGCGCGCATAAGGCCCAATCCGAGCGCGATCGCCCACACGGGCGCCATCGAGGTGGGAAAAGGCCAGCACCTCCACGCCCGCGCCCAGCACGCAGTTGCGCAGCACGACATTCGGGGCGATGCGCACCCCGTCGCCCAGCACGACGCGCCCCTCGAACACGGCATTCACATCGATGAACACATCGCGCCCGCAAACGAGTTCGCCGCGCACGTCTAGCCGCGCCGGATCGGCCAGCGTGACGCCGGAGCGCAACAATGCCTCAGCCCGGCGTCGCTGCAAGGCGCGCTCGGCAAATGCCAACTGCAAGCGATCGTTGATTCCCAGCGCGTCGTCCGGATCCTGAGCGGTGACAGTGTTGACTTGTGTCCCATCGGCCACTGCCAGGGCCACCACATCGGTCAGGTAATACTCGCCCTGGACATTGCACGGTTGCACATGCGGCAGATAACGCCGCAGCAGCGCAACCGGTGCAGCCATGAGGCCGGTGTTGACCTCCTGGATTGCGCGCTCATCAGGCCTGGCGTCGCGCTCCTCGACGATACCCTGCACACGGCCTGCTGCGTCGCGCACGATCCGCCCGTACCCCGTCGGATCGGCCGCCTGCATCACCAGGAGCGCAATACCGTCCCCGGCGGCGTCGCGCAGTGCCGCGAGCGTTCGGGGCGGGACCAACGGCACGTCGCCGTAGAGAATGAGTGCCAATCCGTCAGCGAGATGCGGCAGGGCCTGGGCCACGGCGTGCCCGGTGCCGCGCTGCTCGCTCTGTTCCACCCAGTGCAGATCATCACCGGGACACGCCGCCTGAACCGCCGTCATGCCGTGCCCGGCCACCACATGGATCGCCTGCGGTGACAGCGCCCGCGCCGCATCCAGCACATGCGCCAGCAAGGGCCGACCACCAAGCGGTTGCAACACCTTGGGCAGCGCGCTGTTCATGCGCGTGCCCTTGCCTGCGGCCAGCACGATCACGCTCGTTGTCATTCGTCTGCTTCCTCGCTCGAGGTTGATGCGGCTCCATTCTGATATGCCAACACGACCCAGGCGCCCTCACACCGGACCTCGACGGCGCGCAGGGACTGGCCGACACAAGGCCCGTGGATACAGAGGCCATCTTCCATCCGGAATTGCGCCAGATGCAGCGCGCACTGGATGTGCGTCCCCTCCGGACTCAGCACCTGGCCCGGCCGCCAGTCGAGCGGCGCGCCGGTGTGCGGACAGCGGTTTTCATACGCCCACACCGCATTCCCGCGCCGGATGAGCACGCAGGAGCGCCGCTCCTCGCCCTTCCCCAGCTCGAAACCCCGGCTGCCCGGATCGGGTAAATCGGACAGGCGACAGATCCGAATCGTCATGCTGCCGCCTACGCATCCCTGCCCGGTCGATCCATGGCGCGAATCGGCGCTGCCAGGTAGAGCACCAGACCCAAAGCGGGCAGCGAAGCCACAAAAGTCAACGTGAAGAACACCGGCCAGCCGACGTCCGCCACCAGATAGCCGGCCGGCGGGCCGATGAACACCCGCGCCAAGGCGGCCAGTGCCGAAAAAAGTGCGTACTGGGTCGCGGTGTAGCGCACATCGCACAGCGCCATCAGCAAAGCCACGAAAGCAGCCGACCCCATGCCGCCGAAGAGTTGCTCGCCCACCACCGCAACGACGAGCATGACATGGCTTTTACCCGCCAGCGCCAGCGCGGCGAAGAGCAGATTGGTCAGCGCCTGGAAAACACCGAACACGAGCAGCGCCCGCAAGAGGCCCCAGCGCACCATGAGTGCGCCGCCGGCAACCGCGCCCACCAGCGCCGCGCCGATCCCGACCCCTTTGTTGACGACACCGACTTCGGCCACGCTGAATCCCACCCCCTGCACCAGAAAGGCCGTGCTCAAAGTAGCAGCGAAGGCATCGCCGAATTTGTACAGCACGATCAGGATCAGGAACGCCCACGCCGCGGGTCGCGCCAAGAAAGCCCGCAGAGGTTCGTGCAGGGCGTCCATCAGCCGGCGAGGTGCCGCCGCCGGCACCGGCGGTTCGGGACTGAGCAACGTAATCAGGACCGCGCCGCCCATCAGCGCCGCCATGACGCGATAGGTAAAGGTCCAGCCGATCGCCCCGGCCAGCACCAGCGCCAGCGCACCGGAGGTCAGCATGGCCAGTCGGTAACCGGTATTGGTCAGGCCGGCGCCCAACCCGCGCAACGGCCCGGGCAGCATCTCGGTGCGATAGGCATCGAAGACGATGTCCTGGGAGGCCGAGGCGAACGCCAGCACGAGCGCGAGCAGTCCGAGCAGGGCCACGTCCGACCGCGGATCGAGGCAGGACATGGCCAGCAGCGCCGCGATCAGCGCGCTCTGCGTCAGCAGCAAGCCCCCGCGGCGACGACCCATGCCCAGCAGGGCGTAGCGGTCGAACAGGGGCGCCCAGAGGAATTTCAGCGTGTACGGCAGGCCGACCAGGCTGAAGATGCCGATGGTGCGAATGTCGATGCGCACATCGGCGAGCCAGGCCTGCAACGTGCCGCCGGACAACGCCAGCGGCAGACCGGAGGCGAAAGCCAGCAAGGTCACGCGCCACAGCGCCGGATGCCGTCCCAGCGCCTGCCAGGCCGATGGCGCCGCGGCCGTATCGCCCGGCACGCTCATGGCGCCTCGACCGGCGCAGCGGATGAGGTCACCCACGGCAGCGGCCAGTCATAGTCGATGGTGAGCGCTGCGTGATCGCTGAAGCGCTCAGCCTTGTAGATGCTGGCCGCGCGGGCGCTCGCGGCGAGCTGCGGGGTGGCGATCTGATAATCGATGCGCCAGCCCACGTTCTTGTCCCATGCCTGACCACGGTTGCTCCACCACGTGTAGCTCTCGCCCGTGGCCTCGGGGTGAAGTTGCCGGTAGACGTCCACCCAGCCGAGTTCGTCGAACACACGGCTCAGCCAGGCCCGTTCCTCGGGCAGAAAGCCGGAGTTCCTCTGGTTGCCGCGCCAGTTCTTCAGATCGATCTCCCGGTGGGCGATGTTCCAGTCGCCACACAGCAGCACCTGCCTCCCTGCACCGGCCAGCCGCGCCAGATGATCGAAAAACCGCTCCATGAAATGGAATTTCGCCGCCTGGCGATGCGCGCCGCTCGATCCCGAGGGCAGATAAACCGAGATCATCGACAGCCCAGGATAGACGAGTTCCAGATAACGGCCCTCGGCGTCGATCTCAGGGATGCCGAGACCCTCCACCACCCGCACGGGCGCGACCCGGGTGTACAGACCGACGCCGCTGTAGCCTTTTTTTTCCGCGCAGTGAAAATAGCCGACATATCCCGGCGGATGACGCATCGCTGCCGTGAGATCACCATCCTGGGCTTTCAGCTCCTGCAGGCAGACCACATCGGCCGCCTGGCTCGGCAGCCAGTTCAGGAAGCCCTTGTTGGCCGCCGAACGGATGCCATTGAGGTTGATCGTCATGATGCGCAAAAGCCATGCTCCTTAAGAAGCGATGCAGCGGACAACGCTTACCCCAGAGACACGAAGTCGCTTGGGGGCGCGGGCAGCCGCATCGATCCGCCATCCAGCACGAAGCTGGCTACCTCGCGACGGATCGGCGCCAGATGCGCGGGAAACGGCAGCAACAGCCCCCACAGGATGTTGACGTGGTTGGCCTGCGCCAGAAACACCATGCGCGCCCGGCCGCCGCAGGCCTCGATCCGTCGCCAGAGGCGCTTGCTGTTACCGGGACCCACCACTTTGTCCTTGGAGCCGTGCAGCAGCAGGAACGGCGGATTGCGCCCATCGACATGATGGATGGGCTGGGAGGCTTCATGGTGTTCCGCCGGACCGAAGGTATCGGCGAGTTCCTCGCTCTGGAACGGCAGAAAATCATAGGGCCCCGCCAGTCCGATGAAACCGGCCAGCGCTTGAGGCGAACGGCCATGTGCAGCGAGGTAGCGCGCATCGAGCGCGAGCAGGGCGCCGATGTGGGCGCCGGCCGAATGCCCCATCAGATAGAGCCGATCCGGATCACCGCCCAGCGCGGGGGCATGCTGCAGCGCCCAATCCACCGCAGCGGCCCCGTCTTCGACGAAGGTCGGGAAACGCACCTGCGGGTACAGCCGATAGTCGGGCACGATCACCACCGCGCCCATGGCGGCCAAGCGGCGCGCCAGGAGGGCATATTGCCGCCGGCTGCCCTGCTTCCAGCGCCCGCCATAGAAAAACACGATGACGGGTAGCCCTTGTGCCGCACGCGGCGCGTAGACATCCAGCATCTGCCGGGGATGCGGCCCGAATGCCACCGTCCTCACGCGCCGCGCCCCAAGCAGACCGGCAAATGGCCATCCTGTCGCCGCGTCTGTCACCGGCAGCTCGCCGCGCTCAAAGGACAGGCTCATGCGGCCGCACGCCGGCGCCATTGCCGCGCCCGGTGTTGAGGGCTCGCAGGCCCTGCGTCAGGCCGTCCAGTGTCAGGGGATACATTTGCCCGTCCATCAGCTGGCGCACGATGTTGATCGAGGGCGTGCCTTCCCAGCGGCTCTCGGGCTCGGGATTGAGCCAGATGATGCGCCGGAAATGCGCCTGCAGCCGCCGCATCCACACCGCGCCCGGCTCGGGGTTGTGATGCTCGATGCTGCCGCCCTCGTGCAGGATTTCATAGGGGCTCATGGTGGCATCGCCGACGAAAATGACCTTGTAATCCGGTCCGAAGGTCGCCAGCACCTCGGCCGTCGGCATGCGCTCGGTGCGCCGGCGCCGGTTGTCCTTCCACAGCCATTCGTAGAGGAAGTTGTGGAAATAGAAATATTCCAGGTGTTTGAATTCGGTACGGACAGCGGAAAAGAGTTCCTGGACTATACGCACGTGATCGTCCATGGAGCCGCCCACGTCCATGAACAACAGCACCTTGACCCGATTGCGCCGCTCGGGCACCAGCTTGAGATCGAGGTAGCCGGCATTGCGGGCGGTGGAGCGGATGGTGTCGTCGAGATCCAGTTCCAGCTCATTGCCCTCACGCACGAACTGGCGCAGGCGCTTGAGCGCGACCTTGATATTGCGCGTACCGAGTTCCACCTGATCGTCGTAGTTGCGGAACTCGCGCTGATCCCAGACCTTCACCGCGCTGCGATGGCGCGCGCCGCCCTGACCGATGCGCACGCCCTCGGGGTTGTAGCCATACGCGCCAAAGGGCGAGCGTCCAGCCGTGCCGATGTTGCGGTTGCCGCCCTCGTGGCGCTCCTTCTGGTTTTCCAGTCGCTCGCGCAAAGCCTCCATCAGCTTTTCCCACCCGCCCAAGGACTCCACCAGCGCTTGTTCCTCGGGCGAGAGATTGAGCTCATGGCGCCGGGCCAGCCATTCCGGGGGGATGTGGCCTTCGGCGACGGCCCGAGCCAGTTGACCGACGCGATCCTCGGCGCCCTTGAAGTAGGCTCCGAAAACGCGGTCGAAGCGATCGTAATGACGCTCGTCCTTGACCAGACAGGTGCGCGCCAGAAAGTAGAAATCATCCAGATCGGCCACCACCACGCGGCGGTCGAGTGCGGCGAGCAGGCTCAGGAACTCGGTGATGCTGACCGGCACTCCGCCCTGGCGCAGCGCGTAAAAGAAATCGACCAGCATACCGCGTCCCTCCCGCGCGCGTCCGCGACGCTTACAGATTGCCCTGCCGACGGGCAATGAAGGCGAGGCGCTCGAACAGATGAATGTCCTGTTCGTTCTTGAGCAGCGCCCCGTAGAGCGGCGGAATGAGGTTGTTGGGATCGGTGCTGCGGATCGCCTCGGCCGGGATGTCCTCCGCCAGCAAGAGCTTCAGCCAGTCGAGCAACTCGGAAGTGGACGGCTTTTTCTTCAGCCCCGGCACCTCGCGCAGGTCGAAGAACACCTCCATGGCCTCGCGCACCAGCGCCTGCTTGATGCCCGGAAAATGCACGTTCACGATGCGCAGCATGTTCTCCCGGTCGGGGAAACGGATGTAGTGGAAGAAGCAGCGGCGCAGGAAGGCGTCCGGCAGTTCCTTCTCGTTGTTGCTGGTGATGATGATGATGGGCCGGTGGACCGCGCGCACCAGGGTCTGCGTCTCGTAGACGTAGAACTCCATGCGGTCGAGTTCGCGTAGCAGATCGTTCGGAAACTCGATGTCGGCCTTGTCGATCTCGTCGATCAGCAGCACCGGCCGCTCGACGCTCTCGAAAGCCTCCCAGAGCGGGCCCTTCTTGATGTAGTGGGCGATGTCGTGCACACGCGGATCACCAAGCTGCGAATCGCGCAGGCGCGAAACGGCGTCGTACTCATAAAGCCCCTGCTGGGCTTTGGTGGTCGATTTGATGTGCCACTGGAACAGCGGCCGGCCGAGCGCGCGCGCCACCTCCTCGGCCAGCAGGGTCTTGCCGGTGCCCGGCTCGCCCTTGACCAGGAGCGGCCGCTCCAAGGTGATGGCTGCGTTCACAGCCAGGGTCAACTCGCGCGGGGCAACGTAGGTTTCGGTGCCTTCAAAACGCATGTGAGATTCCTTGATCAATGATCCCGTGCGGCGCTCGGATACGGCCGCACCCCGCACCGTCAGCCGGCAGCCCGCGCCTGCAGCGCCGCCACCGCGGGCAAGGTCCGCCCTTCCAGAAATTCCAGGAATGCGCCGCCGCCGGTCGAGACATAGGAAATGCCGTCCTCGACGCCGAACAGGTCGATCGCCGCCAAGGTATCGCCGCCGCCGGCGATGGAAAAGGCCGCGCTCTGTGCAATGGCTTCGGCCAACACGCGCGTGCCTTCCCGAAAGGCCGGAAACTCGAACACACCCACCGGGCCGTTCCAGACGATGGTCCCGGCTGCCGACGCGAGCGCCGCATACCGACGCGCCGTTTCGGGCCCAATATCGAGGATCATGTCGTCGGCCGCAACCGCGTGGGCGGCCTTGACCGTCCCCTTGGCCTGCTCGGAGAACTCGCCGGCCACCACGACATCCACCGGCAAGGGGATCTCCACGCCCTTGGCCTGCGCCGCCGCCATCAGACGGCGCGCCTCGTCGATCAGTTCGGGCTCGTGCAAGGACTTGCCGATGGGCTGGCCCGCCGCGGCGAGAAAGGTGTTGGCGATGCCGCCGCCGGGAATCAGGCGATCGACCTTGTCGATCAGGGACTCCAGAATGGTGAGCTTGGTGGACACCTTGGAGCCCGCGACGATGGCGACCAGCGGCCGGACGGGATGCGCCAGTGCCCGCTCCAGGGCGTCGAGTTCGCGCACCAGCAAAGGCCCGGCGCAGGCCACCGGGGCAAAACGTGCCACGCCATGGGTGGAGGCTTCGGCCCGGTGCGCCGTGCCGAAGGCGTCCATCACATAGACATCGCACAAGGCTGCCATGCGCTGCGCCAGCGCCGCGTCGTCCTTTTTTTCGCCCACGTTGAAGCGCACGTTTTCGAGCAGCACCAGTTGCCCCGGCGCTACGCTGACGCCGTCCAGCCAGTCGCGCACCAGCGGCACCTCGCGCCCCAGCGCCTGCCCCAGCGCGGCCGCGACAGGCGCCAGCGACAACGCCGGATCGAACTCGCCTTCCTTGGGTCGCCCCAGATGCGACATCACCATCACTGCCGCGCCGGCATCGAGCGCCGCACGCAGCGTCGGCAGACTGGCCTCGATGCGGGCCGCGCTGGTGATACACCCGTCCTTGATGGGCACATTGAGGTCTTCACGGATCAGCACGCGTTTGCCGCGCAGATCCAGATCGGTCATCTTGAGGATGTCCATCGCAGCCTCCGCCATAGGGATCCTGAAACGACCGCCGGGCGGGCGGATCACGCCGCCCGGACGGCGCCGCCGTCACTGCGCCTTCATCAGGGCCAGTGCGGTGTCCAACATGCGATTGGAGAAACCCCACTCGTTGTCATACCACGAGCAGACCTTCACCAGCCGGCCGTCGATCACCTTGGTCAGGGTCAGGTCGGCGGTGGAGGACGCCGGGTTGTGGTTGAAATCCACGGACACCAGCGGGTCCTCGTTCACGTTCAAAATGCCCTTCAGCTCGCCGGCCGCGGCGTCCTTGAGGATCTGGTTGACCTCTTCCACCGTGGTGGCACGCCCGGCGGTGAAGGTGAGATCGACCAAGGAGACATTGATGGTCGGCACGCGAATGGCAAAACCGTCCAGCTTGCCGTTCAGCTCCGGCAGCACCAGACCCACCGCGGCAGCAGCGCCGGTCTTGGTCGGGATCATGGAATGGGTGGCGCTGCGGGCGCGGCGCAGGTCCTCGTGATAGACGTCGGTCAGCACCTGATCGTTGGTATAGGCGTGGATGGTGTTCATCAGGCCTTCGAGCAGACCCAGCTTCTCGTGCAGTGGCTTGACCAGCGGGGCCAGGCAGTTGGTGGTGCAGCTGGCGTTGCTGATCACCGTGTCGCTCGCTTTCAGCACGCCATGGTTGACGCCATAGACGATGGTGGCATCGACGTCCTTGCCGCCCGGGGCAGAGATGATGACCTTCTTGGCGCCGCCCTTCAAATGCGCCGAGGCCTTTTCCTTGCTGGTGAAAAAGCCGGTGCATTCCATCACCACGTCGACCCCGAGTTCGCCCCAGGGCAGCTCGGCCGGATTGCGGTTCGCCAGCACGCGGATCTTGTCGCCGTTGACGATCATGTAGTCGCCTTCCACGGCCACGGTGCCGGGGAACTTGCCATGGGTCGTGTCGTGCCGCGTCAGGTGCGCGTTGGTCTTGGCATCGCCGAGATCATTGATCGCGACGATCTGGATTTCCCCTGTGCGGCCGGATTCGTACAGCGCCCGCAAGACGTTGCGACCGATGCGGCCGTATCCATTGATTGCCACCTTGATAGCCATGCGCATCACTCCTGCTGGTTAGGCCGGCCTGTCGCCGGTCAGAGTAGGTCCCGAACGGTTGCCACCACGTTGTCCACCGTAAATCCGAAATGAGTCATCAGCGCGGACGCAGGCGCCGACTCACCGAAGCGGTCGATGCCGATCACCCGTCCCTGCAGACCGACGAAAGCCCGCCAGTACAGAGGATGGGCCGCTTCCACCGCCACCCGGCGCGTGACGGCCGCGGGCAGCACGCGCTCCCGATATTCGGCGTCCTGGGCCGCGAAAACCTCGACGCATGGCATCGAGACGACGCGCGCCGCGATACCCTCATCGGCCAGCCGTTCGGCCGCCGCCATGGCGAGCGCCACCTCGGAACCAGTCGCCAGGATCAGGACATCCGGCACGCCCGGGATATCCCGCAGGATATAACCCCCGCGATGCACCTCCGCAAGCTGCACAGCACTGCGGACCTGATGCGGGCAGCTCTGGCGCGAGAACACCAGCGCGGAGGGCCCGTCGCGGTAGGCGACCGCCTCCTGCCAGGCTACCTGGGACTCAACCGCATCACAGGGACGCCAAACGCGCAGGTTGGGGATCAGACGCAGGCTGGCCAGATGCTCGACCGGCTGATGGGTCGGGCCGTCCTCGCCCAAGCCGATCGAATCGTGGGTCAGCACGAAGATGCTGCGCTGGCGCATCAGCGCCGCCATGCGGATCGCATTGCGTGCGTAGTCGGAAAACACGAGGAAGGTCGCGCCGAAGGGGACAAAGCCGCCATGCAAGGCCAGGCCGTTATTGATGGCCACCATGCCGAACTCGCGCACGCCATAGGCGATGCTGTTGGCCTCCGGTTGCGCGGCGGAGAAGGTGACCGAGCCCGACCAGTGGGTGAGATTCGAATGGGTGAGGTCGGCAGAGCCACCGATCAGCTCCGGCAGCGCGGGGCTCAGACGTTCCAGTGCCTTCTGGGACGCCTGACGGGTCGCCAGACTCGCCGCCTGATCGGCCACCTCCGCCAGCCAGCCCGCACAGGTTTCCAGCCAGTTCGGTGGCAGGTCTCCGGCCATGCGGCGCGTGAACTCAACGGCAAGGTCCGGATGCGTCTCCCGATAGCGGGCGAACAGGGCGTGCCAGCGCGCGGACAGCTTTTTGCCCCGTGCCCGCGCGTCCCAGGCCGCCGCAACGTCCTCGGGAATTTCGAACGGCGGATAAGGCCAGCCGAGCCGCTCCCGCGCGGCAGCGATTTCCTCCGCTCCCAGCGGCGCGCCGTGCGTGGACTCCAAACCCTGTTTGTTGGGCGCGCCGAAGCCGATGACCGTTTTGCAACAGATCAGACTCGGCCGGCCCGTCTCGCCGCGCGCGGCAAGGATCGCCTCGCGGATGGCCTCGGCGTCATGGCCATCGACGTTGCGGATGACCTGCCAGCCATAGGCCTCGAAGCGCGCCGGCGTATCGTCGGTGAACCAGCCCTGCACCGGGCCGTCGATGGAGATCCCGTTGTCGTCGTAGAACACGACCAGCTTGCCGAGTTGCCAGGTGCCGGCCAGCGAGCACACCTCGTGCGAGATGCCCTCCATCAGACAGCCGTCGCCGACGAAAGCGTAGGTGAAATGATCGATGATGGGGAAATCATCGCGATTGAACCGCGCCGCGAGCAAGCGTTCGGCGAGCGCCATGCCGACGGCATTGGCCAAGCCCTGCCCCAACGGACCGGTGGTGGTCTCGACCCCGGGGGTGATGCCGTATTCGGGGTGCCCGGCCGTCTTGCTGTGCAGTTGCCGGAAATTGCGCAGGTCCTCGAGGCCGAGGTCATAGCCCGAGAGATGAAGAACCGCATAGAGCAGCATGGAACCATGACCGTTGGACAGCACGAAGCGGTCGCGGTCGGGCCAGCGCGGATCGGCCGGATCGTGGCGCAGGAAATCGTTCCAGAGCACCTCGGCGATGTCCGCCATGCCCATCGGCGCACCCGGATGCCCGGAATTGGCTTGCTGCACTGCATCCATGGCCAGCGCCCGGATGGCGTTGGCGAGTCTTCGACGTGACGGCATATGTCCTCGCTCCGATGTCCGCCGAGTGAACGCCCCCGTGGAGCGGCACCTAACTTCTCTGCAAAGCTTTTCATTCTCGCCGATCGAGCTCCCTCGCGGCAATCCGTGAATCAGCGCAACGTCGCACCATGGATTCGCGAGAATCGCCGTGCCGGGTCGAGGCGATCAGACGAATCGAAACACCCGACGGGGTCGATAGCGCAGGGGAACCTTGTTGCCCAGACTCTCGAACAAGATGAGTTCGAAGACGCTGAACCGAGCCGCCGGCAGATCCGGAGCCGCCGGCAGGCCGCGCAAACCCCGGCGCCCCAACCGCGCCAGACTGATATGGGGATGGAAGGGGCGCGGGTCAGGCGGAACGCCAGCCAGCGCCGCTGCCGCATTCACGCGGGCCGCCAGTGCGGCCAACATGGGATCAAGGAGGACGGCCACAGCGAGTACGACCGGCTGCGATATGTCGGGAAACCACATGGATTGCCGCGTCTCGGCATCAAAGGCGGCCTGCCCGTCGAGGCCAGCGACCAGTGCATCGATCAACCGCGCCTCCTGCACCGCATCCACGCCACCAAGAAAACGCACCGTGAGGTGCACATCCTCCGGCGCAAGCCAGTGCAGGGCGGACGCATCACCGAAGGCCTGCCGGGTCGTATGGAACCAGGATCGAACCTGTTCCAGCGGTGGCCGCAGCCCCAGAAACATCCGTCGCCTCCCGGATCCATACACACCAGTGATCGCCGGATGTTGCATCCCATCCCCCTGATTTCGTGAACCGGATGAGGAAGTCGAAACTTTTTTTCACCCCTCCCATTGGGTAATATGCCGGATTCTCGAGCGGCAACCGCCCCCAATCAGGCGACTGTAAGGAGTGCAATGGTGGAACGGGAAGTAATGGAGTTCGATGTGGTCATCGTCGGCGGCGGTCCGGCGGGGCTGTCCTGCGCCTGTCGCATTCTCCAGTTGGCCGAACAATCCGGTCAGCAGATCGAGGTCTGTGTGGTCGAGAAGGGCTCGGAACTGGGGGCACACAGCCTGTCCGGCGCAATCCTCGAACCCACCGCGCTCAACGAACTGTTCCCCGACTGGAAGGAACGGGGTGCTCCCTTGAAAGTGCCGGTCAGCCACGACGAGATGTATTTCTTTCTGAGCGACCAGCGCTCGGTACTGACCCCCAATGCGCTGCTGCCCAAGCCCATGCACAACGAGGGCAACTACATCATCAGCCTGGGGCAATTGGTGCGCTGGCTCGGCGAACAGGCCGAAGCCATGGGCGCCAACATCTTTCCAGGCTACGCGGCCGCTGACGTCCTCTACGACGACAAGGGCGCGGTCTGCGGCGTCGTCACCGGCGACATGGGTGTATCGAAAAAAGGCGAGCCCAAGGACAGCTACACCCCTGGGGTCGAACTGCGCGCCAAGTACACCGTCTTCGCCGAAGGCTGTCGTGGCCACCTGGGCAAGCGCCTGATGCAGCAATTCGACCTGCGCCGGGACTGCGATGTCCAGCACTATGGCATCGGTCTGAAGGAAATTTGGGAAATCGACCCCGCCAAGCACAAGCCCGGCCTGGTAGTTCATACCGCCGGCTGGCCGATGGATACGCGCACCGAAGGCGGCGGCTTTCTCTACCACTGGGAAGACAACAAGGTCCTGTGCGGCTATATCATCGCGCTCGACTACAAGAACCCCTATCTGCATCCGTTCAAGGAATTCCAGCGCTGGAAGACCCACCCCACCATCCGCCAGACCCTGGAAGGCGGCAAGCGCATCGCCTACGGCGCGCGTGCGGTGAACAAGGGCGGATTCAATTCCCTGCCCAAGCTGAGTTTCCCCGGCGGCGTGATGGTCGGCTGCGAGGCCGGTTTCCTCAATCCCGCGAAGATCAAGGGCAACCACACCGCCATGAAGACTGGCATGCTGGCCGGGGAGGCCATCGTGGAAGCGCTGGCGGCCGGCGATACCGGCGGCCAGGATCTGGTGAGCTACGAGGCCAAGGTCAAGAACTCCTGGGTGTGGGACGAACTCTACAAATCCCGCAACTGGACCCCGGCCCTGCACAAGTTCGGCGTGCTCCTGGGCGCCCCCTTCCAGTTTGTCGACCAGAACATCGCTGGCGGCAAGCTGCCCTTCACGCTGCACGCCAACACGCCGGATTACGCCGAGCTCAAGATGGCCAGTGAATGCAGGCCCATCGACTACCCCAAGCCCGATGGCGTGGTCAGCTTCGACCTGCCCTCTTCGGTCTATCTTTCGGGCACCAACCACGAGGAAGACCAGCCGGTCCATCTGACGCTGAAGGATCCCGAGATCCCCATCGGGCAGAACCTGCCGGTGTACGACGAGCCCGCGCAGCGCTATTGCCCGGCCGGCGTGTATGAGGTGGTGAAGGACGAGGACGGCAAGCCGCGCTTTCAGATCAACGCGCAGAACTGCGTGCACTGCAAGACCTGCGACATCAAGGACCCGGCGCAGAACATCAACTGGGTCCCCCCGGAAGGCGGCGGCGGCCCCAACTACATGATCATGTAAGGGCAGGAACCGGATCGGGCAGCATCAGCCCCGGGGCATCCCTCCGGGGCTTTTTTGTGGCCCATGAGGCGAAAACACCGATGCCGGCGGCCCCAAAATGTGCCGAATGCGCCCGATCCATCGAGACGATCGTTCGCCAGGCGCCGCCCGGTGCCACGTTCAGCCGAGCTCACCTGTCTGCCGGACAGAAGGCTCGACCCCGGCGCGGACAGTCAAGCCAACCGAAAATCGATCACGATCACGCCGAACGCGCGCGCCGTCGCTCCGCGGCCGCCCGCAACACGGCCCACCGCTGCTCGCGGTCCATGACCAGCCAGTCCCGGATCTCCCGGGCGGTGCGCCCGCAGCCGATACAGACATCCTCCCGGTCCAACCGACAGACCTGACAACATGGCGAAACCGGTTCAGGCAAGACCATCATCACCTTCCCGTTCTGCCGTTTGCCGATACTGCGCCCGCAGTGCCAACTTGTTGAATTTCCCGGTCGAGGTGCGCGGAATGGCGGTCGCGAAGACATACCGCTCCGGCACCATCCACTTGGCGAAGCGTGCCGCCAGATGGGCCTTCAGGTCTTCCACAGTGGCCGTCTCTCCTGACTTGAACACGACCACGGCCAAGGGCCGCTCGCCCCAGCGCTCGTCCGCAACGGCGATCACGGCCGCCTCCAACACCGCCGGATGGTTCATCAGCGCATTTTCCAGCGCGACCGAACTGATCCACTCGCCCCCGGACTTGATCAAGTCCTTGGTGCGGTCGGTCAGAAACACATAGCCTTTGGGGTCGATAACGGCGACGTCACCGGTCCGCAACCAGCCGTCGGCCGTGAACTTGTCCGTCCCTTCATCGCCGTGATAGGCCCCCGTGATCCAGGGACCGCGCACCTGCACTTCGCCCATGCGCACCCCGTCCCAGGGCAGCGCCTGACCCGCATCATCGGCGATCCGCAGCCGCACCAACGGACATGGCAAGCCCTGACTGGTCTGGTAGCGCAGCCGCTCGACCGGTGGCAGCGCGTTCTCGGCGGGCTTCAGCTGCGCCAGCGCAGCCAGCGGCGAGGTTTCAGTCATCCCCCACCCCTGGATCACGGACATTCCGAATGCGGCCAGCCCTTCGATCAACGCCGCCGGCACCGCCGACCCGCCCACGACCGTGCGCATGGCGGGCAGGTTCCAGCGTTCCGGCTCCTGCCGCAGCGCCTCGAGCAGACTCAGCCAGATGGTCGGCACGCCGGCCGTGACCGTCACCCCTTCACCTGCAAAGAGATCGAGCAGATTCACAGCGTCCAGATGCGGGCCGGGAAACACCTGCCGCGCCCCGACCAGTGTTGCTGCGAACGGCAGACCCCAGGCATTGGCATGGAACATCGGCACCACGGGCGTGACCACGTCGCGGCACGACAATCCCACCGCGTCAGGCATCGTAATCGCCATGGCGTGCAGGACGGTCGAGCGGTGCGAATACACCACGCCCTTGGGACGCCCAGTGGTACCGGAGGTGTAGCACATGAGGCAGGGATCGGCTTCGTCGAGCCGATGCGGCATGAACCGGCCACGCCCGGTCGCCAGCAGGTCCTCGTAACCTGCGAGCCCGGCGCCCTCGAGCGGGGCGTCTTGCCAACGGACCACCCAGACCTTCTCCAGCGTGACGTGTTCACGAAGCTGCGCGTAGAGCGGCAGCAGTCCCTCGTCGAGGATCAGGAAGCGGTCTCCGCCATGGCGGATGATATACACCAGATCGTCGATCGACAGACGCGGATTGAGCGTGTGCAGCACGCCGCCCGCGAGCGGCACGCCGAAATAGGCCTCCAGATGCATCTGATGATTCCACATCAGACTCGCGACCCGATCACCCGGCTGCAACCCCTCAGCTTGCAAGCCCCCGGCCAGCGCCCTCGCCCGCTCCATGACCTCGCCATAGCTGGAACGGACCAACCGGCGATCCGGCGCGCGCGAAACGATGGGCACGGCCGAAAACAAGGCCTCGGCCCGCTCGGCCAGCAGATCGAGGGTCAGGCCGTCGGGCATCATGGTGCTGCGCATCGGGATCTCCTCCTATTCTCCCTCATTGACTCTGCCGCGCTGTCCGTCTCGCAACACGGACAAATCGCCATTCTCGACGATAGCCGTTGGCCGCGCGCCAGATCAAGCTTCTGTATGCGCCTCCCTTTGGCACTCGGGCTGATGTTGGAGGAGGGGTGATAGAGGGGGTTGTTGTCCGAGGGCAAAGTGTGGGCGCTGGGTGTTGTAGAAGATGAGCCAGTCGGCGAATTTTGGGTTGAACAGGGTAAGGTCGGTAAAGAGCAGGTCTTCGTGGTCGTCGACGAAGGATGCCTGGAGGGTGCGGTTGAAGCGCTCGACATGGGCGTTCATCCTGGGGCTTTTGGGGTAGGTATACCAGCGCTCGATATGCCGTGCTTCGATGGTTCGGGCGAAGTCCTTTTCGAACTCGCTGCCATTGTCCGAGAGCACGACCTTGGGGGCTTGTGGCAGCAAGGAGAGCACGGCTTCCAGGGTGGTCTGGGTGTGGCGGCTGGCTTTGCTGGGCAGGGCCCGTGCCAAGGCAAAACGGCTTGCTGGATCGATGAAGGTGACGATGTAGCGTCGGATGCCATCACGGATGCGTTCGATGGTATCCACGGCCAGGCACTGCAATGGAGCGGTCCTGCTGCCTTTGGGCTGGCGTGGCTTGGGGG
>DATLZY010000057.1:0-33053 GCA_035573755.1 Candidatus Acidiferrales bacterium | reverse complement strand
CGGTCGCGCCGCGTCACTTCCCTCTTCGAGGCATATTCCAGCTCGGAAAAACTCGCTTGCATCGCTTCAGCCACCAGTCACGTCGCAGTGCGTCCAGCATCACAGATCGATCGAAAAACCTTTGGGATGCGAATAAATCAGTGTGTCCCTAAACCAAATGGCCTCCGCAAAAACTGGGGCGATTCAACCACGAAGACCTGCTCTTTACCGACCTTGCCCTGTTCAACCCAAAATTCGCCGACTGGCTCATCTTCTACAACACTCAGCGCCCACACTTTGCCCTTGGACAACAACCCCCTCTATCATCCCTCCTGCAGCATCAGACCGAGCCCATCTTGAACGTTCAGTATGGACGTACTAAAGTGGTCCTTGGCGACCTGCTGTCAGGCGCAGCCCTGCGGATGTGCAGGCTTCCGACAGGAGATTTCGGCCATATACCAATGATGAGAGGAGACATTATTCATGACCACCGTGATTCGTAACCCCGCACCGCCACCCCCTACACTCGGACAACGCGTAACCTCACTCATCGGCCTCGCCGACGATGAGAGCCGGGCACCGCAAATGCCCTGGCGATTCGCCATCATCGGCACCATGCTCGTCGCCCTGGTCTTGGGCATCTATCGCTGGTATCAGCAGACCCATTCCTTTACCGTCGGTCTCGACTACTTCGAGCAGGATTTCCAGACCTACTGGATGAGCCTGTTCTACATCCAGATGACACTCATCACCTTGGTGGGCATGATCGGCGTTCCCTTGCTGTGGTTCACCCGGCCGGCCAATCCGGCCATGACCGCCCGTCAGGAATTGCGACTCTACTACCTGATTCTGGCTTTCGCCGCGGTCGCGAGCGTCATCGTCGTCGCCGCACTGGGGCTCTTCGTCGAGGCCGATGCCGCCTGGCACCAAGTCACGATCCGCGATACCGACTTCACGCCGACCCACATTGCACTGTTCTACTTCGTCATTCCGGCCGGGCTCGTCGCCGGCATCCTCGGCTTCATCTGGCTGCATACCCGCGTGCCCTTCTTCGTCAATCGGGTGTCCCTGCCGCTGGCCGTGATGATCAGTGGATTCGTCCTGATCATGCCGAACCTGGGCTTTAACGAGTGGGGCCATACCTTCTGGTATGCCGAAGAACTGTTCGCGGCGCCCATTCACTGGGGCTTCGTGGCGCTCGGTTGGGCCTTGTTCGCCATTGGCGGCTTCGTCACCCAGCTCGTCGGACGCATTCTTGAACTGACTCGGGTCGACGCCCCGGCGACGGCCTCCTCTGCGTTCTGACCCCATCCGGAGGCGGCGGCTCAGTCCCCGCCTCCTTTCCCGTTTATCCGACACTCGACGATTCCCTGTCATTTTCAGCTTTTGCTGAACCACGCCTGCAACGCTCCATGCTAGGATGCCGCCCAGCGCACCGCCGTATGCTTTCGACAACGCTCGGTGTCGTCCCGATTCATCCTTATGGAGCTTAACGAATGGACATCGAACTCAGGGAAGAGGATCTGGCCTTTCAGCAGGAAGTGCGCGATTTCCTTCAGCAGCATGCCCCCAAGAACAGCAGCGAGCTGTGGAGCAAGCGCAACGACTGGTTCAAGGCGCTGAAAGAAAAGGGCTGGGATTGCCCCAAGTGGCCAGTCGAATTCGGCGGCCCCGGCTGGAGCCCCGTGCAGCACTTCATCTGGGACAAGGAAACCTGCGCCTACAGCCTGCCCCCCGAATTGCCCTTCGGCAAGGTGATGCTGGCGCCGATCCTGATGCGCTACGGCTCCAAGGAGCAGATCGAGCGTTTCCTCCCCGATATCCGCGACAACAAGGTCAACTGGTGCCAAGGCTATTCCGAGCCCGGCGCGGGTTCGGATCTGGCCTCGCTCAAGACCAAGGCCGAGCTGTCCGCCGACGGCAAGGAGTACACGGTCAACGGTACCAAGATCTGGACCACCATGGCCCACATGGCGCAATGGATGTTCTGCCTCACTCGCACCCAGAACACCGGCGTGCGCCAGGAAGGCATCACCTTCCTGCTGATCAACATGAAGACCCCCGGCATCACCGTCAAGCCGATCTTCACGCTCGGCGGCAGCCATCACGTCAACCAGGTCTTCTTCGACAACGTCAAGGTGCCGGTTGAGAACCGCATCGGCGAGGAAGGCAAGGGCTGGACCTATGCCAAGGGCCTGTTGCAGCACGAGCGCAGCGGCATCGCCGGCATCAGCCGCACCATCGTCGCCCTCGACAAACTCAAGAAGAACGCCCGCGCCGTCCCCGATGGCGACCTAACCCTGCTCGACGATCGCGGCTTCCTCTCCCGCATCGCCGAAACCGAGATCGAGTTGCGCGCGCTGGAATTCGCCGAGCTGCGCAGCCTGGCCGATGCTCAGCACACGGGCGAACCGGGCCCGGCCTCCTCCATCCTCAAGCTCAAGGGCACCGAGATGCAGCAGCGCATGCAGGAGCTGACCATCGAGGCCGCCGGCATCTATGGGCTCAACCAGGGCTTCAAGGAAGCCGGTCCAAAATTCTCCAAGATGGGCATGATGCTCTACCTCAACGGCCGCGCCGCCACGGTTTACGGCGGCTGCAGCGAGGTGCAGAAGGACGTCATCGCCAAGCGCGTGCTGGGACTGGTCGACGCCTGAGCCGGCTCATCGAATCTGACAAGGAATCGCAATCATGGATTTTCGTTTCACGGAAGAGCAGCAGTTGCTGCGCGACAGCATCGAAAAGTTTCTGCGCGAGGATTACGGCAGCGCCGGCGTGGGTATCGCCGAGCGGCGCAAGAAATCCCGCAAGGCCCCCGGTTTTGATGAAGCCACTTGGAACACCTTCGCCGATCTGGGTTGGCTGGGCGTGGCCATCCCCGAAGAATTCGGCGGCATCGGCGGCAACCTCATCGACACCATGGTGGTGATGGAAGAACTGGGCAAGGGGCTCGTCCTCGAGCCCTATTTCCCGACCGTGGTGCTTGGCGCCAACGCCGTGCTGCTGGGCGGCAGCGATGCCCAGAAGCGCGAGATCCTGCCGGGGGTGGTCGAAGGCAAGATCCTGCTTGCGTTGGCCCATGCCGAAGAGCAGGCCCGCAACAATCCTTTCGACATCGCCACCACGGCCACACGGCACGACAGCGGCTGGACGTTGAACGGCAGCAAGTCGCTGGTGCTCAACGCCGACAGCGCCCATCGGTTGATCGTGGTCGCGCGCACCTCCGGCAATCGCGCCGATCGCAACGGCATCACGCTGTTCCTGGTCGATGCCAAATCCGAAGGCATCACCCGCACCGACTACCCTACCGTCGACTGCCTGCGCGCCTCGGAGATCCGCTTCGAAAACGTAATGGTCGGCCAGAGCCAGGTGCTGGGTACCCTCGATAACGGGGCCGAGGTGCTGGAGGGCGTGATCCAGCGCGCCATCCTGGCGCTGGGCGCCGAAGCGGTGGGCATGATGGAAATGCTGCATCGCGACACCGCCGCCTACACCAGTCAGCGGATCCAGTTCGGTCACCCCCTGAGCCAGTTCCAGACGGTCAAGCACCGCATCGTGGACATGTTCGTGGAAACCGAACTGACCCGTTCCCTGCTCTATCGCGCCACGATGGAAGCCGAAGCAGGCCATCCTGACGCTCAGCTGGATCTGCACGCTCTCAAGCACAAGGTCGGCAAGGCCGGCCGCTTCGTCGGGCAGAGCGCCGTGCAGCTCCACGGCGGCATGGGACAGACCGAGGAATTGCGCATCGGTCATTACTTCATCCGTTTGACCGCGATAGATCCACTGTTCGGTGACAAGGACTACCACCTGCGCCGTTATGTGGACCTGATGTCCATCCCGGAAGGCGAACCCGACGCCAACATCCTGCCTTTCTAAACAAACTCCTTAGCCATCGAGCGGCGCTCACCTGCCGCTCGACGCTGATCTGCGGCACTCGTTCCCTTACGGCAAGCCGCTTCTGAAAGATGGCTTGTGTGACCGCTTAGAGACACGTCTCGCGAGGATTTCTGCGCAATACTCGTCAACCCAAGGTCACAGGTTATGGCACCGCCCGAAGCGGAGCAGATCGCCCTTCCAACGCGTGCGCCATTCGCCTTCGAGGTCTGCCGCGTTCATGCGCCAAGACCAGTTACCAACGGTGGTTCCCGGCGTGTTCATGCGTGCTTCATCGCCCAATGCCAGCAAATCCTGAAATGCCACGATCGCGAATCGCGCAACACTTGCGAGCGCCAAGCGAATGAAGGCATCGGGCATCTGCACCGAAGATACACCTAGGTAAGCCTGAATCTCGCTCTGGCGCTCCTGCGGCAACGAGCGCCACCAGCCGCAGAGCGTAGGATTGTCGTGGGTCCCAGGATAGACCACTGTCAAAGGATCGTAGTTATGCGGCAGATGCGGATTTTCGGCATCGCTGTCGAAAGCGAACTGTAAGACGCGCATACCCGGCATGCCCAAGGTCAACCTCAACTCATCGACCTGCGCTGTAATCAGCCCAAGATCTTCAGCGACTAGCGCCTGCGCTCCGAGTGCGGCATCAACGGCAGCGAACAGATCCACCCCGGCAGCGGACTGCCAAACTCCATGAACCGCGTTCACCGCACCTGCGGGAACCGCCCAGGCCGATTCAAAGCCACGAAAATGATCAATACGAATCAGATCGAACCATTCCCGCTGCCGGCGAAAGCGATCGATCCACCAGCCATAGCCCTGCTGCGCAAGCACATCCCAACGATAGTGGGGCATGTTCCAGAGTTGGCCATCTGCCGAAAAGTAGTCCGGGGGAACGCCTGCGACCTGCGTCATCTGACCGGTTTCATCGAGATGGAAGAGATCCCGGTGCGCCCAGACGTCGGCGCTATCATGCGCCACGAAAATCGGCAGATCGCCGAACAGCAGCACGCCCCGATCGTGCGCATACTGTCGCAGCGCACGCCACTGCAGATCGAAAAAAAACTGTGCGGTCCGAGTCCGCCTCATCGAATCGCCGAGTTCACAGCAGGCCTGTTCCAACGCGACAGCGTCACGGTCCCGCAAGGGTTCCGGCCAAGCATGCCAAGGCGCGGCTTCCCGCTCCTTGATCGCCTGATAGAGCGCGAAGTCTTCCAGCCAATAGGCCTCGGCAGCGCAAAACGCGTCAAAGCGCGTCCGCAGGTCAACATCGGCCATCAGCGCGTCATGAACGGCTTCCCATTGCGCAAGCGTCAAGCCATGGTCAACGACACCCGTTCCATTCAATCCAGGAAGGCGCTCCGGATCAACCAACCGCTCGTCCCCCGCGAACACCGAGCACGATTGATAGGGGCTGCCCAGGCTGTCCGGGGGGCACAGAGGCAAAGTTTGCCATACGGTAAACCCCGCTCCCGCCAAGGCATCGATCCACTCCTCGGCCGCGGTCCCAAGCCGCCCAATGGGACCGGCTCCGGGGAGCGACGTCGGATGCAGCAGGACACCGGCCCGTCGCTGAGTCAGCAAAGGATGAACCTCTCTCATCAATGCCCTCCTCGCATGACTGGTCCTGTGCCGTCCACCAGACCATAGGCAAACGGCCGTGTCAGTTGATCCGGAACCGGCTCACCAAGCATTTGATAAAGCGCTGCCAATTGCAGCCGGAACAGTCGTTCGAACTGGGCGACGTTGGCGGCCGAATTGTCGCCACCCAGCCACCAGAACCAGTCCGATGCCTCGCAGTGCGCCAATTGCCGCTCGGCTTCGGCTTGCTGCGTTGCGTCAAGCCGCCCTTCCGCCATGACCCGATCGAAGACGCGTTTGACTTCGACCAGAAGATCCCAGGCGCGGTTCTTGTCTGGATCGCCGATCCAGGTCGCGAAGTTTCCATAGACCCAGCTGCCCGCGACAACCCGCTCGAGCGGACGGATGGCCTCGCGCTCCATCCCGTCCAGAACGGCGCTGAAGGTCATCAACTGCAGGCGCGGATGAGACGCGAGGCGGCGGTAGAGACCTGAAAGAAAATAGTAGGCGTTATCGGGATAATACTCCCAGGCATTCTCGCCATCGAGGATGATGGACACCACCTGCCTGGGTCGGCGATCCTGATCGGCCAGACGCTCCAGTTCGTGCACCAGATTGGCGACCGCATCGTCGCCATGCCAGCTGCGATACTGAAAACCGATGCGATCGGAAAGGCCATCATCGCGAAAAAAACACACTGGCCCATCGGGCGGCTGATACGGGCGATGCAGCTGATCTGGGACCAGTTCCGATACGCCGAGTGAATTGCACAGGACTGCTTGCCCGGTTGCCGCCCAGCGAAAACCGCTTTCACCCAGCAGCCGCAGCGTGCGCGCGCAGACCCCGCCTTCAGCCGGCCATACGCCCGCCGGCTCGAAGCCGAAATGACAGCGGAAGACATCGATCGCTTCGCGGATCTGCCACCGGGCTCGCTCCAGGCCACCCGGATAGCCAGCTGCCAAGGGCAGCGGGGCTTGAGGCTGGGCCTCGTGAGCGGCGTTGAAGTCGAGCATCAGCGGCAGAATGGGATGACTGTAGGGGGTGACCGATAACTCGATGCGCCCGGCCTCGGCGAGTCTGCGGTAGCGCGGAATGATGGATGCCATCAATTCGGCCAGGAGCCCGATTAGCACCCCGCGGTCGGCGAGAGTGTAATGTCCGCCCTTCTCGATCAGCGATTTGGCACGCGCATCGCTGCGCCTTACCGTCTCGCCCAGCCAGGCGAGGTGGTACCACACCAAGAGATCGATCAGGAATTGATCGGTGAGATAACTGAGACCCGCAGGATGGTCCAGCACCCAGTCGGCCAGGCGTGCAAGCCGCCGGTAAGCCGGGAAACGGTCGATCACCTGGGCGCGATCGATGCGCAGAGCGGCCTGGATCAGCGTCAGCCGCTGTCGGGGTTCCACAGGAAGCACAGGAGCTGCCAAGGCCTGCAGCAAGGGATCGCGTAGGCCATCGCGACCGCCGGCTGCCGCCGTCAACTGGGTCGCATAGTCGGCGATCTGCTCGAGCAACGTGGGCGTGAAATTGACTACGGCGCGCGCCAGCGGCTCTCCCTCCAGATGCGCCGCCATGTCGACATAGTCCTTGATACCGTGCAGATAAGCCCACGGCAATTCGTAACGATGCTGAACGGGATCCTCGTAATGCGGCTGATGCATGTGCCAATACAGCACCACGGGAAGCGGCGCCTTATCGGACATACGGCAGTTCCTGCTGCAGCATTTCCGGTGTCACCAGTACGACGCCGCCTTCCGTCACGTGGAATCGTCGGGCATCCTCGATCGGGTCCTCGCCGATCACCGTCCCCGGCGGCAGATGGCAACCGGTTTCGATCACGGCTTTGCGTACCAAGCAATCCGGCCCGATCACCGCACGCGGCAACACGACGGTGTCCTGGATTAGCGTGCGTTCGGCCACCAGCACGTTGGAAAAGAGCAGCGAGTGGCGCACCACAGCCCCGGAAACGATGCAGCCCCCGGAGAGCATCGAATCGATGGCAATCCCGCGCCGATCCTCATCGTCGAACACGAACTTGGCTGGCGGGGCCTGCTCCTGGTAGGTCCAGATCGGCCAGGTCTCATCATAGAGATCGAGCTCAGGCGTGACGCCGATGAGCTCCATGTTGGCCGCCCAATAGCTGTCGATGGTGCCGACATCGCGCCAGTATGCCTGTCGGCTCTGGGCACTGTTGCGAAACGGGAAGGCGAAGATCCGCTCACCCCGCGCCACACCGCCGGGGAGGATGTCCTTACCGAAGTCGTGATTCGAATCGGGATCAAGCCCATCCTCGGCAAGTACCCGCAGCAAGTAATCGGTGTTGAAAACGTAAATGCCCATCGAGGCCAAGGCGTGATCCGGCCGGTTGGGCATGGCCGGGGGATCCGATGGCTTTTCCACAAAGCTCTCGACCCGCCCTTCGGTCGACACGCCCATGATGCCGAAACCCGTGGCTTCCGCCCGCGGCACCTCCAAGCAAGCCACGGTCACATCCGCCTCATGACTGACATGAAAGCCGAGCATGGTACCGTAGTCCATTTTGTAGACATGATCCCCGCCCAGTATCAGCACATAGCGCGGGCGGTGCATCCGGATGATCTCGATGTTCTGATAGACAGCGTCGGCCGTGCCCTTGTACCAAGCCTCACCGTGACGCTGCTGGGCCGGCAGGATCTCGATGAACTCGCCGAATTCCCCGCGCAGAAAACCCCACCCCTGCTGCATATGCCGGATGAGGGAATGCGCCATGTACTGCGTGACGACGCCGACCCGGCGAATCCCGGAGTTGATGCAGTTGGAGAGCGGAAAATCGATGATGCGGAACTTGCCGCCGAACGGAACGGCGGGCTTGGCGCGATGGCTGGTCAACTCCCCCAAGCGGCTGCCGCGACCGCCGGCGAGAATCAATGCCAAAGTATCCTTGGTGACGAGGCTGATGAAGCGCTGCGACGATTCGATTTGCATGGGGGCTCCATATTGGGACCTGCGTTAAGGCCACTCGAGTCTTGCATGACCCGCCGAAGCTGATTTTGCTC
The DNA here is from genome assembly GCA_035573755.1 of Candidatus Acidiferrales bacterium. Classification (GTDB taxonomy): domain Bacteria; phylum Pseudomonadota; class Gammaproteobacteria; order UBA5335; family UBA5335; genus Macondimonas. The sequence continues at coordinate 24,564 of DATLZY010000057.1, read as the reverse complement.
TACATCATGACCCAATTCGATTTTCGGGGTTCGCCACAATACGTCAAGCGCGCCTAGCGCCATGTATTTCGTGAGGCAGTAACTCTCTGCTGCGCACTTCGTGCGCCTGGCGCTATCTCGATCAAGCAGAATCCATGCCGTCCACCACACCTGCAGACACAATCTCTGCTGCGGTTTCTGGCATCCTTCTTAGGCCATCCTTTGGAGCCCTCCCATGCCGCTAACCGATCCATTGACGACAACTCTCGCCGAAGATCTTCGTCTGCTGTTCGAAGGACGACACCACGACCCCCGCCGGATACTCGGCCGCCATATCAACGGCGATCAATGCACCGTGCGAATTCGCATCCCGGGCGCGCGCACCGCGTGGCTGTCTCCACTTGGGGATCCACTCCAGCGGTGGGGCGATACCGATCTTTTCTGCTGGACCGGCGCAGCCCGCGACCTGCCGCGCGGCTATGGTTACCGCTGGGAGGACAGTGCCGGCACGATACACGAACGCGTCGATGCCTATGGTTTCGACGTCTTTCTCGCCGAGGATGAGTTGGCGCTGTTCCACCACGGTCGCCATCTGAGGGCCTGGCAAATGCTGGGTGCGCATCCCTGGACCGAAGAGGGTGTTGCCGGTGTCCGGTTTGCCGTGTGGGCACCCAACGCCGAGCGGGTCAGCGTGGTCGGCGATTTCAACAACTGGGATGGCCGCATCCACCCGATGTCGAACCGCGGCTACACCGGCGTGTGGGAACTGTTCGTACCGGGTGCCCACCCGGAACAGTTGTACAAGTTCGAGATTCGCAGCCGACCCCACGGCACGCTGCTGGTCAAGACCGATCCTTACGGTCGAGCATTCGAAATGCGCCCGGGCACCGCTGCGCGGATATGTACTGACTCCTCGTACCAATGGCAGGATCATGCGTGGATGGCAGCGCGAAAGAACTGGCAGCATGCCCCTATCTCCATCTACGAAGTCCACCTCGGCTCTTGGCGTCGGCATACCGATGGCCGGTTTCTGGACTATCGTGAACTGGCCGACGCGTTGATTCCGCACGTCACGCAACTGGGGTTTACGCACATCGAATTGCTACCGGTGACCGAACACCCGCTGGATGCATCCTGGGGCTATCAGACTACCGGTTTCTTTGCCCCGACCAGCCGTTTCGGCGATCCGGACGGACTGCGTGTCCTCGTCGATCGCTGCCATCAGGCGGGTATTGGCGTCTACCTCGACTGGGTCCCCGGCCACTTCCCCAAAGATGGTTTCGCACTGGCGCGGTTCGACGGCACTGCCCTGTATGAGCACGAGGACTGGCGCCGCGGCGAGCACAAGGAGTGGGGCACGCTGGTCTTCAACTATGCCCGCAACGAGGTGCGTGCCTTCCTGCTCTCCAGCGCGCTCTACTGGTTGGAGGAATTCCACATCGACGGTCTGCGCGTCGACGCCGTCGCCTCCATGCTCTATCTCGATTATTCGCGCGGCCCCGGCGAGTGGCTGCCCAACATCCATGGCGGCAACGAACATCTCGAAGCGGTGGATTTCCTGCGCGAACTCAACACCATGACCCATCGAGAAGCACCGGGATCGGTCACGATGGCCGAGGAATCCACCGCTTGGCCCCAAGTCACCCGCCCGACCTATGTCGGCGGCCTGGGGTTTTCCATGAAGTGGAACATGGGCTGGATGCACGACACCCTGCGCTATGTGAGCAAGGATCCGATCTATCGCCACTACGACCATCAAGATCTGACCTTCGGCCTGCTCTATGCCTTCAGCGAGAACTTCGTGCTGCCCTTCTCGCACGATGAGGTCGTGCACGGGAAAGGATCGCTCTGGCAGAAGATGCCTGGAGACGATTGGCAGAAGATGGCCAATCTCCGACTGCTGTACAGCTACATGTTCACTTACCCCGGCAAGAAGCTGTTGTTCATGGGCAGCGAACTGGCGCAGCCCTGGGAGTGGCGCCACGACGAAGCACTGCCTTGGCAATTGCAGGATGATCCGCCGCGCCAGGGGCTGATGCGTTTACTGAGAGACCTGAATCACCTTTATCGGGATTGGCCGGCCCTGCATGAACGCGACTTCCAAGCCGACGGCTTTGCCTGGATCGACTGCCATGATGCAGCGCAATCCGTCATCAGTTACCGGCGCATTGGTTCAGTCGACGAAGCCGTCGTGGTCCTGAATTTCACGCCGGTGCCGCGCATGGGGTATCGCCTGGGGGTCACCCAACCCGGATGGTACCGCGAAGTCCTCAACTCAGATGCGGCCATCTATGGCGGCAGCAATCTTGGCAATGCTGGTGGTGTCGCTAGCGATACCCTGCCGTGGATGGATCTGCCCCATTCGATCTCGCTCACCCTCCCCCCCCTCGCTGCCTTGATTCTGAAACGGGAGACCTCGACATGAGCAGCGCCAAGCGCCCGCCCCTCCTGCGCGCGCCCCAAAAACTGCTGTTCGTCGCCAGCGAGATGACGCCGCTGATCAAGACCGGTGGGCTCGCAGACGTTGCGGGAGGATTGCCCGCAGCGCTCGCTCGTCTGGGCATGGACGTGCGTGTACTCCTTCCCGCCTACCGTGACCTGGCGCTTGCCCCCGAAGATTGCAACATCGAGGCCGATTTCATCCCGCCGCCCGGAATGACCGATGCGCGGCTACGTGCCATTCCCGAAGACCACTGCGGCGTCAGCGTCTGGTTGCTTGAAAGCCCAGGCTTCAGCGATCGCCCAGGAAATCCCTATCTGGATGCGTCTGGCCAGGATTGGCCCGACAACGCGCAGCGCTTCAATCGGCTCTGCCGAGTTGCGGCGCGAATCGCCGGTGGCCGTGCCGGCCTCGCCTGGCAACCGGACATCGTCCATGCCAACGATTGGCAGACGGGGTTAACACCGGTCTGGATGATGCTCGAGCGCGTCGAGCAGCCAATACTCTTCACCATCCATAACCTGCAGTATCGCGGAGACTTCGACGCGAGTATCTTGCCAGCGCTGGGTTTGCCATTCTGGTTGCACCATCCCGATGCACTGGAGTTTTACGGTCGGATCGCCCTGATCAAGGGCGGACTGGTCTTCGCCGATGCCTTGAGCACAGTGAGTCCCACCTACGCAGAAGAAATTCAAACGCCGGCCTTGGGAGAAGGACTCGATGGACTGCTGCGCCACCGCCGAGAGGTGCTCTATGGCGTTCTCAACGGGATTGATGCGGATGCATGGAACCCGGCCACCGACCCGCATCTGCCAGCGCATTTCGATGTCTCCGATCTGTCCGGTAAAGCGACCGTCAAACGGGCGCTGCAAGCCGAGATGGGTCTGGCCATCCGAGACGATGTACCCCTCTTGGGCTTCATCGCGCGTCTCGTGCCACAGAAAGGCATTGATCTGATTCTGGACATTCTGCCGGAGTTGATGACCCTTCCGGTCCAGTTGGTATTTTTGGGGTCCGGCATGATGGAAATGGAGGAGCGGCTACGCCAAGCATGTGCCAGTGCGCCGGAACAGGCAGCCTGCCGGATCGGTTTCGACGAGGGATTGGCCCACCGCATAGAGGCCGGTTGTGATCTGTTCCTGATGCCCTCGCGCTTCGAGCCCTGCGGGCTGAATCAACTCTACAGTCTCCGCTATGGGACACCGCCCATTGTCCATCGCTGCGGCGGACTTGCGGACAGTGTGATGGATACCCATGCCGAAACGCTCCGCTCTGGAACTGCCACGGGATTTCAGTTTGCGCCTGCCACATCCACGGCGCTGCTCGACGCGGTGCGGCGCGCCCTGAATCTCTTCAGGGACAGGACAGCCTGGAACATCGTGATACAAGCGGGGATGCGACAGGATTTCAGCTGGGCGCACAGCGCGCGTCGCTATCGAACGATCTATCAGAGCATGACCCAATCGAGCTTGCCGGTCACAGCGGGCGAGATTGCCAAACAAAAGAAGCCCGGCCGCGATAGCGCTGTCTGTGCTAAAAAGAAAACCAACAAATGACTCGCGCGCCGCGAAGATCACGTGGTCTTTCATGAGGGAACCGCATGAAACGGTAGCGGTCAAATTGTGCGTTTGTCACATAAACTGTGATTAGCTCTTCCGACGGCTCAAGAATGGTATAGCAGCGCCGATCATCCCGGCACCTCGCGCTTTAAGTTTAGCTTACAGGAGACGCGCGATGAGACAGGACTCCCAGTTCGGACGGCTTTATCAGGAACGCGTGATTCAACTCCAAGGCGGACAGGATTTCCCAAGCCGGCGCTGGGCGATCTGGTCGCTGCAGAAACAGATCGGTTTCAACCCATGCTTCGGCACCGACGCCCGCTACGCATGTCAATCGGAGCAATGTCCTTGGCGGGGCGAGTGCCAGAGTCTCTGCGCCGATTGGAAGCGTTGACCGCTGGGGAGTGCGCGGTGGTCGGTCCGGCAGCGGGCCGTTATGATAGGGCGCATGTCTGTTACTCCGATCGCCCCTGAACACCTCTATAGCGTCAGCAAGCTGAATCGAGAAGCTCGCCTGATCCTCGAAGGAAATCTCCCGCCGCTGTGGGTGATGGGTGAAATCTCCAACTTCGTTCAGGCCACCTCCGGGCATTGGTATTTCAGCCTCAAGGACGCTCAGGCGCAAGTCCGGTGCGCCATGTTCCGCAATCGCACGACAGGTGTGCCGGTCAGGCCGCAGAACGGTCTGCAAGTCCAGATCCGGGCGCAGGTCAGCCTGTACGAGCCCCGCGGCGAATTTCAGCTCATCGCTGATCTGATGCAGCCAGCCGGCGCAGGCGCCCTGCAGCTGGCCTTCGAGGCACTAAAAGCGCGCCTGGCGGCCGAAGGCCTTTTCGATCCATCCCGCAAACGTCCCCTGCCGGCTTATCCACGTACCATCGGAGTCGTCACCTCCCCCACCGGCGCGGCGCTGCGGGACATTCTGCATGTGCTCGCCCGCCGCTATCCCCTGGCACCGGTGATCCTGTATCCCGTCGCCGTGCAGGGCGCCGATGCGGAACCGCAGATCTTAAGGGCCCTGGCGCTGGCGGGCGCGCGCCGTGAATGCGATGTGATCATTCTCGCGCGCGGCGGCGGATCGCTGGAAGATCTGTGGGCGTTCAATCTTGAAACGGTGGCACGCGCGGTGCGTGCTTGCCCGATCCCCGTCGTGAGCGGCGTCGGACATGAAATCGACTTCACCATCGCCGATTTCGTCGCAGATCTGCGCGCACCGACACCGTCGGCGGCCGCCGAAAGCGTCGTCCCCGACCGTGTCGCGCTGACACACCACATCGACCAGCTGCATGCGCGGTTTACCCACCTGTCACTGGGTCGTTTGAAGTCCCAACGGCTTCATTTGGCACAACTCGCCCATCGGCTCGCTCAATGTCATCCCGAGCGCCGCTTACAGCGTCAACGTCAACTGCTGGACGAACTGGAAACCCGGATGACCCGCGCGATCCATTTTCGTCTCGAGCGACTTTCGCATCGTCTGGCCGCACAGCACAGCCGCTTGTGGGCCGGGCGGCCCCACGTCCGGCTGCAACACGCTCAGGATCGACTCGCGCGAACCAGTGCCGGGCTGCAACGTGCAATGGATGCCTACCTCGCTGCGTGCGGGCGACGCCTTGCAGGAGCCAGCCGGGCGCTCGACACCGTCAGCCCGCTGGGTACCTTGGAACGCGGGTATGCCATCGTCCGCCGCTGGCCCGACGGTGCTGTCGTGCAATCACCGGAACAGGCACCGGCGGACACCCGACTCCAACTTCGCCTCCGCCACGGGTCACTGACTTGCCGGGTCGAAGCCCTGCCTGACGTGGAGACGCCATTTTGATAGACCCGTCGATTCCAGAGTCGCACGCGATGAAATGGATGCGCCTGCTCGGTCTGCTTGCCGCGCTGGCGGGGTGGACACCCGTCGCCGGTGCCTTGATGCCTTCCACCCCGGTACCGGGCGGTGTCGTCGTGCTGGACCTACCCCTCGGAACACGATGGGCACGTTATGAGAACCGGCCGCTGTGGATCATCGGCGTAGACGGCGGCACCAAAGCCCTCGTCGGTCTCGCCCTGGACGCCAAACCAGGCAGGCATTACGTCGATTGGGAAAATGCCAGCGGCATCACGCATCGCCTTGCCTTCACGGTAAGGGATAAGACCTATCCGACCCAGAAGTTGCAGGTGCCGCCCAAAATGGTCGATCTGGACCCGCCCACTGCCGCGCGGGTCAAGCGCGAACAGGCACGGATCCGTGAGGCCTTGAACCATTATCGTCCCGCCGAGGGCGATTTTCCCTGGCCGCTGGCCCTGCCGGCCGATGGCCCGACGTCCAGTCCGTTCGGGTTGCGGCGGGTATTCAACGGGCAATCCCGCAACCCGCACAGCGGTCTGGACATTGCGGCCCCCGAAGGAGCGCCTGTGCGCGCTGCGGCGGCTGGACGGATCATCGAACGCGACGATTTCTATTTCAACGGCAAAACGGTCTTCGTGGACCACGGCGGCGGCTTGATTTCCATGTACTGTCACCTCAGCAGCATCGATGTGGCCGCGGGCGAGCGCGTCGAAACCGGTCAGTTGCTGGGCCGGGTCGGCCATACCGGGAGGGCCACCGGGCCTCACTTGCATTGGGGCGTTGCGCTCAACGGAAATCTGGTGGACCCATCGCTGTTCCTGCACCCTGGCGCCGCCCCCTAGCATGCCGACCGCGAGCCGGGTCTCGGCTCGCATGCCGGTCATCGCATCCACGACGGATCGCGTATGATAGCGCCCTCTTCATCGTCGCCCGGATTCGCTGACATGGCCTTGGATTCCCAGGATTTCGTGCGTTTCGCCATTGGCCAAGGTGCACTGCGCTTCGGGGTATTCACGCTCAAATCTGGCCGCATCAGCCCCTATTTCTTCAACGCGGGCGAGTTCCGGACCGGCGCGGCACTCGCCGCGCTGGGGCAGTTCTATGCGCGCGCGCTGATCGATTCCGGCCTCGCGTTCGACATGCTCTTCGGTCCCGCCTACAAGGGTATTCCTCTGGTCACTGCCACCGCCATCGCGCTGGCGCGGGATTTCGGCCGCGACGTGCCATGGGCGTTCAATCGCAAGGAAGCCAAGGATCATGGTGAAGGCGGGATCGTGGTCGGTGCGCCGCTCGCCGGGCGCGTCGTCATTGTCGACGACGTCATCACCGCCGGCACCGCCGTGCGCGAATCAGTCGCATTGATCCGGCGCGCACAAGCCACACCGGCTGCCGTACTGATCTGCCTGGATCGGCAGGAAAAAGGCCAAGGCGAACGTTCTGCCGTGCGAGAGGTGCAGGAATCACTGAATCTCGAGGTAGTAAGCATCAGCACACTGGCAGATATCGAGCGTCACTTGCGCACGCATGGGGATTCGACCCTGCAACAAGCGATCACGTCTTACCGCGAACGCTATGGCGATCCCCCGGGCCGTTGACGCTGGCGCTCAAGTTTGTCGCCGTGCAGTCGATTCCTCTTGTGCCGCAACGGGATCGGAGGATGGCATGCGCAAAAGCGCTCGATACGGGATTCTGTTGTGCCTCTTCGGTAGCCCAGCTGTCGATGCCGGCGAGCTCTACCGTTGGATGGACGATCAAGGGCGCCTCCACATCAGCGATCGGCTGCCACCTGGACAGACCACCTACAGCACCCTCGATACGCACGGCGTACGCATCCAGGACATCCAGTTGGCACCCCCTGAAGATCCTGTCGACTCCGCTGCGCGTGAGCGGATGCGACAGGAGATTGCGAGACTGCGCCAGAGCTATGTTTCCGAAGCCGACATCGAAGCCCTACGGGATCAACGGCTGGCTGACATTCAGAGCAATCTGGACTTCCTGAAACAACAGCGCGCCGCCCTGATCGAGGAATTGGGCGCTCTGAAGACCCGGCGGGCCGCCGTCGTCGAAGCCGGCAAAGCCGTCCCGCCGATTCTGGAAACCCAGATCCAGCAAACCACCAGGGCACTAACGGCGCACGACCGAGCGATTGCAGAACGCAACCAGGACCTGGTCGCAACCCGTGCTGCGTATGATGCCGACCTCGCCGCCTATCGCAAGCTGATCGGCTCGCCACCGGCCGACGCCGCGCGTCTCAGCACCGAATCAGCGTCCCCACCCCCGCGTCCGTGAACAGTTCGAGCAGGACCGCATGCTCGACGCGACCGTCGACGATGTGGGAAGCCTTCACGCCGTTTCTCACCGCCGACAGGGCGCAGGCAATCTTGGGCAGCATCCCGCCATGGATGGTGCCGTCGGCGATCAAGCCGGCCACTTGATCCGGGGTGAGCCCGGTGAGCAAGCGGCCTTCCCGGTCCAGCACGCCGGCGGTGTTGGTGAGCAGCATCAGCTTCTCGGCGCCGATGACCTCGGCCACCTTGCCGGCCACGAGATCGGCATTGATGTTGTACGCACAACCGTCCGCGCCCACGCCAATCGGCGCGATCACGGGAATGAAATCGGCCTGATCCAGCAGGGTCACGATGCCGGGATCGATCTGCTCGACCTCGCCCACCTGACCGATGTCCACCGTCTCATCGTCAGCCGTGCGCAGCGTCATGCGCCGCGCGCGGATCAGGCCGGCGTCCTTGCCCGACAGGCCAACGGCGCGTCCCCCATGGCGATTGATGAGATCGACGATCTGCTTGTTGACCAGGCCGCCGAGCACCATCTCGACCACGTCCATGGTCTCGGCATCGGTGACACGCATGCCATCGACGAAACGCGATTCCTTGCCGATGCGCGCCAGCAACTGGCCGATCTGGGGACCGCCGCCATGCACCACGACGGGGTTGATGCCCACCAGCTTCATCAGCACGATGTCGCGCGCAAAGCCGTTCTTGAGCGTCTCGTCCACCATGGCGTTGCCGCCGTACTTGATGACGACCGTCTTTCCGGCAAAGCGGCGAATGTAGGGCAGCGCTTCGGTCAGAACCCGCGCGACGTTCATGGCGGCTTGCGAATCCAGGGCCATGCGCACCTCTCCGTCAAAGTGGCGAATTATAGATCATTCGGCCGAGGTGCCTCGTCAGCCCGAGTGCCCTACGTGAACCCATCAGGAAGACGAGAACCGCAGCGCTACCAGCCGCATGGCGCCTCTTCCGCCGGACCCGGACCGCCGCGGGCGGATGCATCAGATCATCGCGCCTTTCACCGGCGACGCAGGCGCAGTCCTGTGGCGAGCGTCAGCGTGACCGCCATCCAGACGAGGACCGGCAGATCACCCCAGCGCACGTAAGGGGTTGCACCGACGCGCGGCTGGATTTCCCCTCGCAAGACGCCGACCTCGAAAGACGGCAGGCGCGCCCGGACTCGGCCAGTAGCATCGACCAGGGCGGTGACACCCGTATTGGTCGCACGGACCAGATCCCGGCCGGTCTCGATGGCACGCAGACGGGCGATCTGAAAGTGCTGATGCGGCGCGAAACTGCGTCCGAACCAGGCATCGTTGCTCACATTCACCAGCAATCGTGCGGCCGGCAAGTCGCGGATGACTTCATTGCCGAATACCACTTCATAGCAGATGAACGTGGCGAGCGGCAGGCCGTGCGTGCGCAGCAAATCTGGCTGCGGCGAGCCGGCGCCGAGATCACTGTAGGGCATTTCGAGCACCTGCATCCAGCGGCGCACGAGATCTGGTACGGGAAAATACTCGCCAAAGGGCACCAAATGCCGCTTGTCGTAGAACTGCCGATCCAGGCCCAGCAGGAGGACACTGTTGAGATAGACGCGCCGCTGCGGATCGAAGCGCAGGAGGCCAAGCAGGATCTCGCTGCCGGTTGCCGCCGCTGCCACCTGGAGTTGCGTGAGGTAGGTGCCGGCAAGTTCGTGGTAGACTCGCGGCAGCGCTGCCTCGGGCCAGACGATGAGCGACGTGCCGAGAAGCGGCTGGGTCAGTTCGGCGTAACGCGCGAGAATCTCATCGGCGCGGCGCGCGTCCCATTTGTTTTCCTGGGGCACATTGCCCTGCACCAGCGCCACCGCCAGCGGCGGGCCTTCGGGATGGGTCCAGCTCACGGCTCGCAGGGCCGCGCCGCAGGTCCACACCCCGAGCAGGATGGCCAGCGCCAGTCCTCGCCCACGACCGGATGCCGTCGTGCGGATGAACTCCAGCGCGGTCGCGGTCCCGGCCAGGACGGCGCCGATGCCCAACACCCCGAACACCGGGGCATAGCCGGCCAGCGAGCCATCGCTCTGGGTGTAACCGATGGCCAGCCAGGGAAACCCAGTGAAAATCCAGCTGCGGACCCATTCGCCTGTGACCCACGCCGCGGGAAAAACCCACAGGCGCCGTGTCGGAACGGGGCGGCCGAGGACAGTAGTAATGGCGGCCACCAAAGCGGGAATGAACGCGAGAAATCCCACCAGCATTGCCGTCAGCAACGCAGCCAACGGCAGGCCCGCGTTGCCATGTTCGTAGATGCTGACAAACACCCAACTCACGCCGAAGCCGAACTGGCCAAGCCCGAACGCATAGCCGACCGCGAACGCTCTCCGGGCCGAGCATCCACCCGTCAGGGCCACGAATGCCCAGAGGCAAATCGGCGCGAGCGCCGCCCACTCCCAGGGCGCAAACGCCAGCACCAGACCCGCTCCGGATACACCCGCGGCCAGCGGACGCAGGGCTTGTTTGGCGATCCCGCGCACGTCGATGTCCTCGTTCCGGCCCGTTGGGGAAAGGCTGATCAGGCTTGCGATTCGTGCTCGGCCGCCGGCAACACGGCGACCTGCACGAGATGGATACGCCGATTGTCGGCGCGCATCACGGTGAATTCGTAGTGATCCAGGCGCACGCGCTCGCCCCGATGCGGCAGGTGGCCGAAGGCGTTCATCAAAAGCCCCGCGACCGTATCGAATTCGTCATCGGCGAAATGCGCGCCCAAGACGGTGTTGAATTCTTCGATGTCGGTCGACCCTTTGACCAGGTAGCGATGCTCACCGCTTTGGATGATGTTGTCCTCTTCACGCTCATCGTGCTCGTCCTCGATTTCTCCGACGATCTGCTCGAGGATGTCTTCGATGGTCACGAGCCCCGAAACACCGCCGTACTCATCCACGACGATGGCGAGATGACTGCGGCTGCTCTGGAATTCGCGCAGCAGGACATTCAAGCGCTTGCCTTCCGGCACGAAGTTCGCCGGACGCAGGATATCCCGCAGGTTGAAGCCCTGCCTTACGCCTGTGCCAGGGAAATAGCGCAACAAGTCCTTGGCGATCAGGATGCCGACGATTTCGTCGCGATGTTCGCCGATGACGGGATAGCGCGAAAAGCCCGACGTCACCACCTCCGCGATCAGGGTGGGAAGATCATCGTCCCGACGCACGACGGCCATCTGTGCGCGCGGGATCATGATCTCCTCGACATGCATCTCGGTGACGTCGAGCACGCCCTCCAGCATGCCCAGGGTATTGGCATCGAAGAGGCCGCCCTGCTGTCCCTTGCGCAGGACCTGCATGAGCTCATCGCGATCGTGGGGGGCGATCTGCAGCAGGTTCAGCAAACGCTCCCGCCAGGATCGGCTGGCAGGAGCGCTGGGACTGGGACGTTCATCGCTGGCGGACATGGGCATTCCGGGTGGTGAGCAAAAGGGGCGGATCCAGCGCCTCATCCTCGAGGTCCCCGTAGGGATCCTCGAATCCGAGGATGGCCAAGATGGCGACTTCGCGGGCTTCCATCTCCCGGGCATCGGCCTCATCGAGATGATCATAGCCGGCCAGATGCAGAATTCCGTGAACGGCCAGATGAGCAAAATGGGCGCGCGCGGACTTGCCCTGCGCTTGCGCCTCGCGCATCACTACGGGCGCGCAGACGACCAGATCGCCCAGATAGTCGTCGGTCAGTCCAGGTGGCGCCTCGAAGGCAAAGGACAGCACATTGGTGGGCCCTCGCTTGCCCCGATAGGCCTCGTTGAGCGCCGCCGATTCGGCTTCATCCACGATGCGCACCGTCCCGGCCCCGCTGCGTGCCACTCCCGCCAGCGCGGCCGCGATCCAGCGGCGAAAGCTGGCCGCCGCGGGAACACCCCGACGTGGCACGGCGTACTGGACGCCCCAGGCTTCAGCCATCGTCCCGCTCCGCATCGCGCGCATAGGCATCGACGATCTGCTGCACCAGCGGATGACGCACGACGTCCTGACTGGTGAAACGCGTGAAGCTGATGCCTTTGAGCCCCTGCAATACCGACTCGGCATGACGCAAGCCCGAGGTGACCTGCCGCGGGAGATCGACCTGGGTGGTGTCTCCGGTGATCACGGCCGTGGAACCAAAACCCAGCCGCGTCAGAAACATCTTCATCTGTTCGGCGGTCGTGTTCTGCGCCTCATCCAGGATGATGAAAGCCTCGTTCAAAGTGCGCCCGCGCATGAAGGCGAGCGGCGCGACCTCGATCTGGCCACGTTCCATCAGCCGCTCGACCTTTTCCGGCCCCAGGAGGTCGTGCAAGGCGTCGAACAGAGGGCGCAGGTAGGGATCGACCTTCTGCGCCATGTCGCCGGGCAAAAACCCCAGCCGCTCGCCGGCCTCGACCGCTGGACGCACCAGCACGATGCGCCGCACCTGCCCCCGCTCCAGGGCTTCCACGGCCGCCGCAACGGCGAGATAAGTCTTGCCCGTGCCCGCGGGGCCGATGCCGAAGTTGATGTCGTGCGTGAGGATGGCGCGCAGATAACGTTGCTGGTTGGGACCGCGGCCGCGCACCAGTCCGCGCCGGGTCCGGATGGCGATCGGCTCTTCTCCCGGCGCTGCAGCGGTCTCGCTCAACCCTGCTTCCTGCAGCAACATGTGCACCTGATCAGGTCGCAGCGCGTCATCCCTGGCCAGCCGGTACATTTCCTCCAGCAATGATGCGCTGCGCGCGACGGGCAGCGTCTTGCCGAGAATCTGGAAGTGATTGCCGCGATTGCGGATCTCGACCCCGAGGCGGCTTTCGATCTGGCGCAGATTTTCGTCGAAGCGGCCGCAGACGCGGGCCAGGCGGGCATTGTCATCGGGTTCGAGCATGAGCTCGCGGATGTCCTGACCCGGTACACCGGCTTCAGGCATATGCAGCGGCCTCCGCCGCAATCGCCTCACCGCGCAGGGAGTTGGATTTCAGCGCCGTGATGCGCACGGGGATCATGCGGCCCACCCAGTCCTTGGGGCCGGCGAAGTTGACCCACCGGTTGCAATCGATGCGCCCGGTGAGTTCCAGGGGATTCTTGACCGACGGGCCTTCCACCAGAACCTGCTGCGTGGTGCCGAGCAGTCCTTCGCAATAGCGCCGGCCATGGGCCTGGATCGCTGCCTGCAGCCGCGCCAGGCGCGCCTCTTTCTCGGTGAGCGGCGTCTCGTCGGGCAATGCAGCGGCCGGCGTGCCCGGTCGCGCGCTGTAGATGAAGCTGAACGCCTGATCGAAACCGACGGCGTCGATCAACCGCAGGCTGGCTGCGAAATCGGCCTCGGTTTCCCCGGGAAATCCCACGATGAAGTCCGTCGAGAGCGAGATGCGCGGGCGCACCTCGCGCAGCCGCCGCAACCGCGCCTTATACTCCAGCACGGTATAGCCGCGCTTCATGGCCGCGAGGATGCGGTCCGAGCCGCTTTGCACCGGCAGATGCAGATAATCGGCCAGCTTGTCGACCTCGGCATAGGCATCGATGAGGCGGTCGCTGAACTCGAGGGGATGGGAGGTCGTGAAACGGATGCGCGCAATGCCGTCGATTTCGGCCAGATAGCGAATGAGAAGCGCCAGATCGGCCGTCTCGCTGCCGCCCATGGCGCCGCGATAGGCATTCACGTTCTGACCCAGCAAGGTGATTTCCCGCACACCCTGATCGGCCAGTGCCAGACATTCGGTCAGCACGTCATCGAACGGCCGGCTGACCTCCTGCCCGCGAGTATAGGGCACGACGCAGAAGCTGCAGAACTTGCTGCAACCCTCCATGATCGACACGAACGCCACCGGCCCTTTGGCCCGTGGTTCGGGCAGGCGGTCGAATTTTTCGATTTCGGGAAACGACACGTCCACCCGCGCCGTGCGCTCACGCCGCACGGCATCGATCATCTCCGGCAGACGATGGATAGTCTGCGGACCGAACACGAGGTCTACATAGGGTGCCCGGCGCAGCAGGTTTTCGCCCTCCTGGCTCGCCACGCAGCCGCCGACGCCGATGAGCAGATCGGGACGCGCCTGCTTCCATTCCCGCCAGCGCCCCAGTTGCGAGAAGACCTTCTCCTGCGCCTTCTCGCGGACGCTGCAGGTGTTGAGCAGCAGGACGTCGGCTTCCTCGGGGCTGTCGGTGGGCACGAGCCCGTGCGATGCGGCCAGTATGTCGGCCATGCGCGCCGAATCGTAGCTGTTCATCTGACAGCCCCAAGTCTGGATGTAAAGCTTGCCCATCGTCCGCCTGATGCGATCCTGTGCGTCAAATAATGTATTTTACATTGAAGCGCTCTCATCGAGCCGCGCCATCAGATCCAGCACTTCCCGCGTCTTGGCCTGCATCAGCGCCGCATCGCCGCGCGATTCCACATTGAGCCGCACCACGGGCTCGGTGTTGGACGGCCGCACGTTGAAGCGCCAGTCGCCGAAATCCATGCCCAGACCATCGGTCCGATCGATCGCCTTGGCCTGCGACGCATAGTGGTCCTCGACGCCGCGCAACACCGCCGCCGAGTTGCTCAAGGTGCGGTTGATCTCGCCGCTGGCCGGGTAGCGCGCCATGCGCTCACCCACCAAGTCGGCCAGACTGCGTCCGGTCTTGCAGAGCATCTCGGCCACCAGCAGCCAAGGCAGCATGCCGCTGTCGCAATAGGCAAAATCTCGGAAATAATGATGCGCGCTCATCTCGCCGCCATACACGGCGTCTTCCTTGCGCATGCGGGCCTTGATGAAGGCGTGGCCCGCCTTGCTCAGAATCGGCACGCCACCTGCCGCCTCGACCATTTCCACCGTGTTCCAGACCATGCGCGGGTCGTAGACGATGCGGGCACCCGGGTTCTTTTCGGCAAAGGCGCGTCCCAGCAGGCCGACGATGTAATAGCCCTCGATGAAACGCCCCGCGTCATCGAACAGGAAGCAGCGATCGAAGTCGCCATCCCAGGCGATGCCCATGTCGGCCTGATGCTCGCGTACGGCGCGCGCCGTAACCTCCTGGTTTTCCGGCAGGATGGGGTTGGGCACGCCGTTCGGAAAGTGGCCGTCCGGTTCGTGGTTGAGCCGGATCACCTCGAACGGCAGATGTTCGGCCAGCGCATCGATGACCGGCCCAGCGCAGCCGTTGCCCGCATTGACGACCAGCCGCAAGGGCTTGAGTGCGGCGCGATCAATGAAGCGCAGCAAATGCGCCACATAAGCGGAACGCACCTCGAGCGGCCGGGTCGTTCCGGGCGTCGCAGCGGCCACGAAGCGATCGGCCTCGGCCAGCGCCTGGATTTCCGGCAACCCGCTGTCGCCGCTCAGGGGTCGCGCGTCTTCCCGCACGAACTTGAGGCCGTTGTAGTCCGGCGGATTGTGGCTGGCGGTGACCATGATGCCGCCGTCCAGCTTTTCGTGGAAGGTCGCGAAATAGACCTCCTCGGTGCCGCACAGCCCGATGTCGTAACAGTCCACCCCCTGTGCCATCAGCCCGTCCATGAGCGCCTTCGCGAGCGCCGGACTGGACAGACGCATGTCCTGCCCCACCGCCACACGGCGCGGCTTGACGTAATCGGCATAGGCGCGGCCGATGCGATAGGCAATCGCCTCGTTGAGTTGATCGGGCATCCGCCCGCGCACGTCATAGGCCTTGAAACAGGTCAGCGGTTCTGCCACGTCGATTCCTCGATGGATCAGGTTGAAGCCGTGTCGTCACGACGGCCGTAGCGGTCATCAAAGCGGACGATGTCGTCCTCGCCCAGATAGCTCCCGGTCTGGACCTCGATCAGGTCGAGCGGGATCTTGCCCGGATTTTCCAGGCGATGGGCCGTGCCGAGCGGAATGTAGGTCGATTCGTCCTCGCTCAGCAAAAAGCTGTCCTCGCCGCGCACCACACGGGCGGTTCCCTTCACCACGATCCAGTGCTCGGCCCGATGGTGGTGCATCTGCAGCGACAGCGTGGCGCCCGGGTGCACGCGGATGTGCTTGACCTGGAAACGTTCCCCGCTGCCGATGCCCTCATACCAGCCCCAGGGACGATACACGCGGCGGTGCGCCAGCGCCTCGTCGCGCCGCGCTGCCTTCAGTCGCGCCACGATGGTCTTCACGTCCTGGGCCTGGCTCTTGTGCGCCACGAGCACGGCATCGGCGGTCTCCACGATCACGTGGTCGCTGACCCCGACTGCTGCCACCAGTCGGCTCTCGGCCCGCACATAGCTGCCGGTGACGTTCTGCAGCAGGACGTCGCCCAGCACGACATTCCCGGCGACATCCGTGGTGCCCGCGGCCTGCAGCGCTGCCCAGGAGCCGACATCGCTCCAGCCGGCATCGAGCGGGACGACGACCGCCCGATCGGTCTTTTCCATCACAGCGTAGTCCAGCGAGTCCTCGCGGCAGGCGAGGAAGGGCGCCGCGTCCAGCCGCGTGAAGTCCAGATCGCGCCGCGCCCCGGCCAGGGCGGCACGCGCGGCGTCCAAGATATCCGGCGCATGTTGCGCCAAGGCGTCGATCACGCTTTGGGCCTGAAACAGGAACATGCCGCTGTTCCAGAAATAGCCGCCCTGGCGCACATAGGCCTCGGCGCGCGCCAGATCGGGCTTCTCGACGAATGCGGCGACCGACCGCCAGCCGTCATCTCCAGCTCCCTCTCCGACCCGGATGTAGCCATAGCCGGTTTCAGGTGCCGTCGGCACGATGCCGAAGGTGACCAGATGACCCTGCTGCGCCGCAGCGCGCGCCGGCCCCAGCGCCTCGCGGAAGCGCTCGGGCTCGAGGATCAGATGATCGGCGGGCAGGACGAGCAACAGCGCCTCGGGATCGCGCGCGGCCACATCCAGCGCCGCGATGGCCACCGCCGGGGCCGTGTTGCGACCAGCCGGTTCGAGCAGGATGTTGGCCGGCTCGCGACCGATCTGGCGCAATTGTTCGGCCACCAGAAAGCGATGCTGCTCATTGCAGACGATCAGGGGGGCGGCGAGTTCCGGCACGCCGGTCAGGCGCAGCAGTGTTTCCTGCAGCAGCGTCTGCTCCGAGCACAAGGGCAGGCACTGCTTGGGCAGTTGTTCGCGCGAGAGGGGCCACAACCGGGTCCCCGAGCCGCCCGAGAGCACGATCGGCACCATCCGCATGAGCGCTGACTGAGGGGAAGGCGTCGACAGCGCAGAGGCGGGATTCATGCGGCGATGCTCCGATAAGGTCAACGGACGCTCAAACCAAACTGACGGCACAGCAGCCGGTCGCGCCAGGCCACCGGCAATCGGGCCAAGAGCGGCATGAGCCCGCTGCCGTTGCCGATGCGCACCACGGCGCGGGGACGAGGCGCTGTCGCCGCTCGATAGGCGCGCGCCGCGAAGCGCTCGGCCGGCGTGGCGCGACGCTGGGAGGCCCGCGCCCGACCATAGATGGCCTCACGGCAAAAATCATAGCGCGAATCGGCGCGCAGCACGCGGTCGACCGCTTCGGTCGCATGCTCGCCGAAACGCGAACGGATCGCCCCGGGCTGGATGGTGATCACATGGATGCCGAAGGGGGCGAGCTCCATGCGCAGCGCATCGGACAGGCTGTGCAGCGCCGCTTTCGTGGCGCAATACACCCCCGCGAACGGCGTGGTGAGCACGCCCGACACGCTGCCGACGTTGACGATGCGCGCGCCCTCGCTCATGCGCGGCACCGCGTCCCGGGCCATCTGTACAGGGGCGAAGACATTGGTCGCAAACTGGCGCTCGAGTTCGCCATCCGGCATCTCGGCCACCGGACCCATGGCGCCATAGCCGGCGTTGTTGACCAGAATGTCGAGATGATCGGCCTGCGCATCGAAGGCGGACCAGAAGGCAGCGCGGCTCGCCGCGTCCGTCAGTTCCAGCGGCAGCGCGGTGAGGCCCAGCTCCGCCAAACGGGCCACGTCTTCCGGCCGCCGGGCCGTGGCGATGACCCGGTGACCATGGCGCTGGAACGCCTGCGCCAGCGCAAGTCCGATCCCGCTGGAGCACCCGGTGATGACCACCACGAGCGGATAACGCAACGTCATCGATTCCTACCCTCCCTGAGCTTCACGGGCCGGCGCGTCCATGGCCGGCGAGACTGAAAGCAGCGGTCGCAGATAGCGTCCGGTATGCGAGGCGGCGACTTGGGTCACATCCTCCGGCGTGCCCGCCGCGATGAGCTGACCGCCGCCGTTGCCGCCCTCCGGCCCCATGTCCAGCAGCCAGTCGGCGGTCTTGATGACATCGAGGTTGTGCTCGATCACCACCACCGTGTTGCCGTGCGCGCACAGCCGCTGCAGCACGACGAGCAATTGCTCGATGTCGTGAAAGTGCAGCCCGGTCGTCGGCTCATCGAGGATGTAGAGCGTGCGCCCAGTGTCGCGCTTGGACAGCTCGCGCGCGAGTTTCACCCGCTGGGCTTCCCCCCCGGAGAGCGTGGTGGCGCTCTGTCCCAGCCGGACATAGCCCAGCCCGACGTCCATGAGGGTCTGCAGCTTGCGGGCGACGGCCGGCACCGGTGCGAAAAACGTCAAGGCGTCCTCTACCGTCAGTTCCAGCACCTCATGGATGTTGCGCCCCTTGTAGGTGACCTCGAGCGTCTCGCGGTTATAGCGCTGGCCCTTGCAGACATCGCAGGCCACATAGACATCGGGCAGGAAGTTCATTTCCACCCGGATCACGCCATCGCCCTGGCAGGCCTCGCAGCGCCCGCCCTTGACGTTGAAGCTGAAGCGACCCGGTCCATAGCCGCGGCTGCGGGCCTCCGGGGTGCCGGCGAACAGTTCGCGAATCGGCGTGAACAACCCCGTGTAGGTCGCGGGATTGGAGCGCGGCGTGCGGCCGATCGGGCTTTGGTCGATGTCGATGACGTGATCGAAGT
This sequence comes from Candidatus Acidiferrales bacterium, assembly GCA_035573755.1. Classification (GTDB taxonomy): domain Bacteria; phylum Pseudomonadota; class Gammaproteobacteria; order UBA5335; family UBA5335; genus Macondimonas. Next base: position 5,622 of record DATLZY010000057.1, on the reverse strand, counting down.
GATCCAATCCCTCGACACTCTCGAAGGGCGCGGGTTCGGCGCTGGCACCGTGCAGCCGGCGTGCCGCCGCGGCGTGCAACGTGTCGTTGATCAGCGTGGACTTGCCCGAGCCAGACACGCCGGTCACACACGTGAACAGACCGACCGGGATCTGGACGGTGACGTTCTTGAGGTTGTGGCCGCGCGCGCCGCGCAGGATGAGCCAGCGCTCAGGGTCGGGCGTGCGCCGCTGCGCCGGCACCGCAATGGCGCGCCGGCCGCTCAGATATTGCCCGGTCAGCGACTCCGGGTGCGCCGCGATCTCGGCCGGCGTCCCCTGCGCCACCACGCGCCCGCCATGGACGCCGGCGCCCGGCCCCATGTCCACCACGTGATCGGCGGTGAGGATGGCGTCCTGGTCGTGCTCCACCACGATGACCGTATTGCCCAGATCGCGCAGATAGGTCAGCGTGCGCAGCAGGCGATCATTGTCGCGCTGATGCAGGCCGATGGACGGCTCGTCGAGCACGTACATCACGCCCACCAGTCCTGCACCGATCTGGCTGGCCAGGCGGATGCGCTGGGCCTCGCCGCCCGAGAGCGTCTCGGCGCTGCGATCCAGACTCAGATAGTCCAGCCCCACGTTCACCAGGAAATCCAGCCGCTGAACGATTTCCTTGCAGATGCGCTGGGCGATCTCGCCGCGCCGCCCCGGCAGCTCGAGCCGGGCAAAGAAGGCCTGCGCCTGACTCACCGACCAGGCCGTGAGCACCGGCAGCGCAATGTCCTCGATGAAGACGTGGCGCGCGGTGCGGTTGAGCCGGGCGCCACCGCAGTCCGGACAGGGGCGCGAGCTGATGAACTTGGCCAGTTCCTCGCGGATGAGATTGGAGTCGGTTTCGCGGTAACGGCGCTCGAGGTTGGGGATGATGCCCTCGAACACATGCCGGCGGATCAGTTCGCCGCCGCGCTCGGACAGATAGCGGAACTCGATCTTGCGCTCGCCGCTGCCGTACAGGATCACCTCGCGGATCGCCTCCGGCAATTCGGCAAAAGGCGTTTCCACATCGAAGCCATAGGCTGCTGCCAGCGACTGGATCATCTGGAAATAATAGGCCGTGCGCCGATCCCAGCCGCGCACGGCGCCGCCAGCCAGACTGAGTTCGGGATGGGCCACCACACGCGCCGGATCGAAGAACTGTTGCACGCCGAGACCGTCGCAAGTCGGGCACGCGCCGGCGGGGTTGTTGAACGAGAAGTGGCGCGGCTCGAGTTCCTGCACGCTGTAACCGCAATGCGGGCAGGCGAGGCGCGCCGAAAACAAGAGCTCTCCGCGCTCCGGCTCATCCATGAAGGCCAGCACCGCGAGCCCATCCCCGAGACGCAGCGCCGTCTCGAAGCTCTCGGCCAGCCGCTGGCGGGCATCGGGCCGCACCCGCAACCGGTCCACCACGGCCTCGATGCGATGCTTGCGCTTCGGATCGAGCACCGGCAGCGCCTCGAGTTCGCACACCGCACCGTCCACCCGCGCTCGCACCAGCCCCTGGTTGCGCAGGTCGACGAATACCTGGCTGTGCTCGCCCTTGCGATCCTGCACCAGGGGCGCGAGGATCATGATCCGCAGCTCCTCGGGCAGCGCCAGCACCTGATCGACCATCTGGCTGACCGTCTGCGCGGCGAGTGGCACGTCGTGGTCCGGGCAGCGGGCGATCCCCGCCCGTGCATAGAGTAGGCGCAGGTAGTCGTAGATCTCGGTGACCGTGCCCACTGTGGAGCGGGGGTTGTGCGAGGTCGATTTCTGTTCGATGGAAATCGCCGGCGACAGGCCTTCGATGTGGTCGACATCGGGCTTGTCCATCAGCGACAGGAACTGGCGCGCATAGGCCGAGAGCGATTCGACATAGCGCCGCTGCCCTTCGGCGTAGAGCGTGTCGAAGGCGAGCGAGGATTTCCCGGAGCCGGACAGGCCCGTGATGCAGATCAACCGATCCCGTGGCAGATCGAGGTCCACGTTCTTGAGATTGTGGGTTCGGGCGCCCCGAATCCGGATCGATTGCATAGGCTCACCGCTGGGTATCCGACCTGCTACTATAACCACCCTCAATGACCCCGGGCAAAGGAGCATCCACCTTGCCTTCCGCCACCTCCACCCTCGAGCGCATGAGTCCGGCCGAGCGGACCGCCAGTCTGCAGATCGCCGGCCTGTATGCCCTGCGCATGCTGGGCTTGTTCATGGTGCTGCCGGTGCTGGCGCTCTATGCCCGCGACCTGCCCGGGGCCACGCCGTTTAAGCTGGGCCTCGCTCTGGGCATTTACGGACTCACCCAGGCGCTCCTGCAGATCCCCTTCGGCAGCCTTTCCGACCGCTTCGGGCGCAAGCCCATGCTGCTGATCGGCCTTGCCCTGTTCGGCATCGGCAGCCTGATCGCAGGCCTGGGTCCTGGGATCGAGGCGATCATCCTGGGGCGCGCGCTGCAGGGTGCGGGAGCCATCTCGGCGGTCCTGAGCGCCCTGCTCGCCGACCTCACGCGACCGGAGCAGCGCACCAAGGCGATGGCCATCGTCGGTGTCACCATCGGCACATCCTTTTCGCTGTCGATGTTCCTCGGGCCCGTCCTGGATCGGGCGATGGGGGTCCGGGGCATCTTCCTGCTCACGGCCGCGTTCACAGCCGTGGCGCTGCTCGTGGTCTGGCGCCTGCCCACACCGCCTGACAGCGATGCCGCTCACCACCCGGCCCGCGACTGGAGCCATCTGATCGACCCCCTGCTCTGGCGACTGAATCTGGGCGTCTTCCTGCTGCATCTGATCCTGACAGCGAGCTTCGTCGCCATCCCGACCCTGCTGAAGGACGAGATGGGTTTGAACCCGGGCGATCACTGGAAGGTATACCTGCCGGTCATGCTGGCGGCTTTCCTCGCCATGGCGCCCTTGGTGATGCGCGGCAGCCGCGGTGCTGGCTCCGTGTTGCTGGCCAGCATTGCTCTGGTGGGCAGCGCCCAGTTCGGTCTGCTCTGGGCCCCGCATCACTGGATCGTCCTGCTCCTGATGCTGTGGCTGTTCTTCACCGGCTTCAACGTCCTGGAAGCCGCCCAGCCGGCGCTCGTCTCGCAGGCAGCGCCCGCCCAGGCCAAGGGCGCAGCCATGGGGGTGTATGCGACGGCGCAGTTCCTGGGCGCCTTCAGCGGCGGCATCCTGGGCGGCATGCTCGTCAGCCGCTGGGGCGCTGGGCGCCTGTTCGAACTGCATGCACTGTTCTGCCTGCTCTGGCTGGCGCTGAGCTGGCCCCTGCGTCATCTGTCGATGCAGGGCGGCCGGAGCGTCATCGCCGGCCACACGGTCGAAACCTGAGCGATCGCGTCGATCATCAATGCTAAGATGATGGCGACCGCGCCGCCAGGCGCTCACTGCCATGCTCACGAGGGAAAGTCGATGTCCAAGGGTTCGGTCAACAAAGTCATCCTCATCGGCAATCTCGGCGCCGACCCGGAAGTGCGCAGCACCACCAGTGGATCGACGGTCGCCTCGCTGCGCATCGCGACTTCCGAGACGTGGAACGATCGCCAGACCGGTGAGCGGACCGAGCGCACTGAATGGCATCGCGTCACACTCTACGGCCGGCTCGGCGAAATCGCCGGGCAATATCTGCGCAAGGGATCCAAAGTCTATCTGGAAGGCCGGCTGCAGACCCGCAAATGGCAGGACAAGGACGGCAACGACCGCTACACGACCGAGGTGGTGGCGAACGAGATGCAGATGCTCGATGGCCGCTCCGAGGGCGGCGCGCGCGGTGCCGGCGGTCATGGCGACGAAGGCAGCGACTGGGGCAGCAGTGCCGGTCGGGGCGCGACCAGCCAGCAGCGCCGCCCGGCCCACGATGACTGGGATCAATCGCCTGGGTCAGGCGTCTCTGGCGGCATGAACGGCGACATCGACGACGACATCCCGTTCTGAGTTCCGTGCATCGCGCCTGCCAGGGAAGCAGCGGCGCGGTACGATGGGCATGACCCGCCCGCGAAATCGATGATGTGATGCCGAATCGGCCGTTTCCCCGCCGAACCCGATCCCGCATCTGTGGCATCATGCGCCGCCCCCCCCTCGGCACATATATCCATGAATCTCATTCTGGCCTGCATCCTGACCTACGTCGTCTCACAGCTCGCCGTGGCGGCGTGGTTTGCCCGGCGCGTGCGCAGTGAAACCGACTATCTATTGGCTGGTCGCAGCCTTGGGCCGTGGCTCGGCACCTTCAGCGTCTTCGCGACCTGGTATGGCGCCGAGACCTGCGTCGCCGCCGCCGGGGAAGCCTACGCCGACGGCGTTTCCGGGGTCCTGGCGGACCCCTTCGGCTACACGCTCGGGATCGTCGCGTTCGGGCTGTTCTTTGCCGCCGGCCTCTGGCGGCGCGGGTTGGTCACGCTGGCGGACCTCTTCCGCACGCGCTGGGGTGTCGGCGTCGAACGGCTCGCGGCCCTGATCATGATTCCCTCTTCCGTCATGTGGGCGGCAGCGCAGATCCGCGCCTTCGGACAGATCCTGGCCTCGGTGAGCGAGGTGGGCCTGCTGGCTGCCATCACCATCGCGGCGCTGGTGGTGATCCTCTACACCGCGATCGGCGGCATGTGGGCCGATGCCGTCACCGATCTGGTGCAGGGCATTGTGCTGATCGCTGGGATTGTGGCGCTATTCGGTGTGTTCATCGCGCTGGGTGGGGCCGAACAACTGGCCGCGCAGCCGCTCGCACGGCTCGACCCGACCCATGGCCGCAGCACCCTCGATGCACTGGAAACGCTCGCGATCCCCATCTTCTCGACCATCGCGGCGCAGGAGTTGGCGTCGCGCGCGCTGTCGATGCGGAACGCCGGGCTCGCGGCGCGCGCCACGGTCGGCGCCGGGACGCTGTATCTGGTGCTGGGGTTGTTGCCGATGCTGGTCGGCCTGGGGGCAGGCGCCTTCATCGGGCCCGATCGCGAGTCCGAACAGGTGCTGTCCCTGTTCGCGCAGCAATACCTGCCCACGCCGCTCTACATTCTGTTCCTCGGCGCCCTGGTTTCGGCCATCCTCTCGACGCTGTCCGGCGCCCTGCTCGTGGCCGGATCACTGTTCGCCCACAACGTGGTGGCGCCGTTGTTTCCGCTGGTGCATGAAAGCGGTCGGGTGAGGCTGGATCGCGCGGCGGTGGTGCTGTTCGGCATCCTCGCCTACGCCATTGCCCTGGCCAGCGACAGCATCTATGCGCTGGTAGAGGAATCCTCCGCGCTCGGCACGGCGGGGATCCTGGTGTTGCTCGTCTTCGGGCTGTGGCTGCCGCGCGTGGGTGCCAGACCCAGCGCCTATGCGGCGCTGATCGTCGGCACACTGAGCTATCTGGTCGGCGCCCATGTGCTGGAACTGGAAGCGCCGTACCTGCTGTCCCTGGGCTTGGCGCTGGCAGCCTATCTGCTGGCCGCCCCCTTTGCCCGCGAGCCCCAGGCTCGACCGGTTGCCGATCCCTGCTGAGCCGCCGCCAAAAAAATCGCCCCGCGCAGGCGGGGCGATGGCGACGACGAATCCATGCGTGGATGCGTCAGGTATCGAGCAGACTGCGCAGCATCCAAGCCGTCTTTTCGTGCACCTGGATGCGCTGGGTGAGCAGATCGGCGG
>DATLZY010000056.1:0-9482 GCA_035573755.1 Candidatus Acidiferrales bacterium | reverse complement strand
CCATCGCGAACGCCACCTGCTCCCGCCGCGCCGGGGCGCTCACCTTTTTTTGCGGCGATCTCCTTCATGATCTCGATCTTAAGATCACGCTCGGCCACCAGCTTCTTCAGCCGGGCGTTCTCCTGCTCCATCTGCTTCAGGTGCCTCACGTCGGTCGGCTCCAGCTGACCGAACTTCTTGCGCCAGGTGTCCGGTCGGCCTCCCGCAGAATCTTGACCATCTGCTCTTCGGTGAATCGGCTCTTCCCCATGGCTCCCTCGCTTGCCAGCAGGGGCCATCCTCTCAAGAATCAAACAGTCCAAAAATCACCGGGCAGGTCACCCAAACGAGCACAAAAAGTTCAAACTTCATACGACCGAATCAATAAGATACCTTGAAAATCCTATTTTTTATCTCAAGATTTTGATAAATAAAATTTTTTATAATTTTTTGTCTCCTTATTGAGACGCGTTGAGCCTCCTGCCTTACCTGTCATATAATGGGCCCCGTGGTTCATAGACAACCATGCTTGAGTGCAAAACAAACCGGATTTGACGCCAAAAGGCGACACGCCGATCCATATTGCACATTAATCTTTGAAGGAGATCCTCATGAAGAACGTCCTCAAGCTTGCCGCGCTGGCCCTGGCTCTGCCCGTCGCCGCACAGGCCGAACTGTCTCCCATGAGCAACAACGATCTGCAGAACATCAATGGTCAAGGCGTGCTGATCAGCAAGTTGCCGTTGTACGCCAGCCAGCTGGGTCAGGCGGCAGGCGCCGTAGTCGCGGCGAATGTGGCTCTTGCGCTCACCAGCGCCGATGTGGTGACCGAAGCCCGCGCCGATGTACTCGACAGCGCGGCCAACTTCAACAATGGCGTCGCCAGCCGTCTGGAAGCCACCGGCGGCCCCATCCTGACCTACAAGGCGGGATACTTCCGCCTGCTCGCGGACTCCGAGCAGTACCGCGCAACCCGCTGGCGCGGTGTCATCGGCACCCCAGCGCCCTGAGTCTGAGTGACCGGATGGGGAGGCTAACCGCAGCCTCCCCGCTTTTTTGCCCGCCGAGATCCATTCCCACCATTTGAACCCGCCTCGCCCCGACGACCCAGGCGCGGATCAAGTCATCTGCCCGCCAAGCGCATTTGCTAGAATCCGTCGCGGTCCTTTGCACGGGTTGCGACGATGCACCAGACGCTCAACGTTGCCTTGATCCAGCAATGTGCCTCCGATGATCCGGCAGCCAATCTCGCCACGCAGCTGCAGGACATCCGCAAGGCCGCTGCAGGCGGCGCCCGGCTCGTGCTGCTGCAGGAATTGCACAACACGCCCTATTTCTGCCAGATCGAAGACCCGGCCTTGTGCGATCTGGCCGAGGCCATTCCCGGCCCGAGCACCGAGCGCCTCGGCGCCTTGGCGGCGGAGTTGGACATCGTCATCGTGGCATCCTTGTTCGAGCGCCGGGCGGCGGGCCTGTATCACAACACCGCCGTGGTCCTGGACGCCGATGGGCGCCTGGCGGGCCGCTACCGCAAGATGCACATTCCGGACGATCCGGGCTTCTACGAAAAATTCTATTTCACGCCCGGGGATCTGGGCTTCACGCCCATCGATACCGCCGTCGGTCGGCTCGGGGTGCTGGTCTGCTGGGATCAGTGGTACCCGGAGGCCGCGCGCCTGATGGCGCTGGCCGGCGCGGAACTGCTGCTCTACCCCACGGCCATCGGCTGGAATCCAGATGACACGGCGGACGAACAGGCCCGTCAGCGCGAGGCGTGGATCACCATCCAGCGCGCCCATGCCGTGGCCAACGGTGTGCCAGTGCTGGCCTGCAACCGGGTGGGGCACGAAACCGACCCATCCGGCCATACGCCTGGTATCCGCTTCTGGGGCAGCAGCTTCATCGCCGGGCCCCAAGGCGAAATCCTGGCCCAGGCCGGGATCGAGGCCCCGGAGATCCTGAGCGCGACGATTGATCTGGCGCACGGCGAAACGGTGCGCCGGATCTGGCCCTTCCTGCGCGATCGGCGCATCGAGGCCTATGGCGACCTGACCCGTCGCTTTCGCGACTGAAGCGGCCCAATCCCCCTTCATCGGCGCACGCCGCGCTCCCGTATAATTGGCCGTTTCCCGTAAGCCCGGTCCACTCCCATGATCCTCATTCTCGATGCCGACACCCTGCCGGACAGCCCGGCATTCGCTGATCTCGCAAAGCGACTCGACGCCCTGCCCGGCATTCGCTGGCGCGTGCACCAGGAAAAGGGCACCGAGAAGACGCTCACCGAGATCTATCTGATCGGCCAGACGGCGGCCCTGGATATCGCGGATATGGCCGCTTTGCCCGGCGTGGAACGGGTGGTGCGCGTGTCCGAACCCTATCGCATCCTCGGCCGCCATCAGGACGACCAGCGCCCGAGCGAATTCGACTACAACGGCGTGCATTTCGGACAGGACGCGCTGCACGTCATGGCGGGATTGTGCGCCGTGGACACGCCCGAGCATGTCGAGGCCATGATGCGTGCCCTGCGGGCCGCGGGCCAGGTGTGCACGCGCATGGGCGCCTACAAACCGCGCACCAGCCCCTATGCCTTTCAGGGGCACGGCGCAGCCTGCCTGCCTTGGGTGTTCGAGCTCGCCGGAAAATACGGCATTCGCGTCATCGCCATGGAGATCACTCGCGAGGCCCACATCGAGGAAATCCAGGAGGCCCTGCACCGCACCGGGAACCCCACCGGCGTGATGCTGCAGATCGGCACCCGCAACACCCAGAACTTCGAGCTGCTCAAGGCCGCTGGCCGACAGCGCGAGATGCCAGTATTGCTCAAGCGGGGTTTCGGCATCACGTTGGATGAATCGCTCAACGCCGCCGAATATCTGGCGAGCGAAGGCAATCGTAACGTCATCTTCTGCCTGCGCGGCCTGAAATCGCACATGGGCGATCCGCACCGCAATCTGCTCGATTTCGGGCATGTTCCGGTGGTCAAGCGCCTCACCCGCATGCCGGTCGGCATCGATCCCTCGCATTCGGTCGGCACGCGCCACAGAGGCCCCGACGGGATGCTCGACATCTTCCACGCCACGGCCCAGGGCATCGTCGCCGGCGCCAATCTGGTGCTGGTCGATTTCCACCCCGATCCGCCCCGGGCGCTGGTGGATGGCGCCCAGGCGCTCACCCTGGCTGAACTGCCACTCTTCCTCGAGGACGTGCGCATCGCGCGCGAGGCCTATCTGCAGCGCTGCGCCCTCCAGCAGCGCGCCGCAACCGCCTGAACCTTCGCAATGAGCGCACCCCGCCCCACCGCTCCGGCCGCGGAACGCCGCATCGGCCCGTTCCCGGGCAGCGCCGGCGCGCTGTGGATGGCCGAGCTGGCCCGCAGCCAGCCGCTGCCCCGCCTGATCATCGCCACCGATGCGCGCGCCGCCGAGCGGCTGGAAGCCGAACTCGCCTTCTACTGCGCGCCCGACGGGCCGCCGGTGCTGCATTTCCCGGATTGGGAAACCTTGCCCTACGATCTTTTTTCGCCGCACCAGGACATCCTGTCGCGGCGCATCGAGACACTCTATCGCCTGCCGGATCTGCGATCGGCGCTGGTGGTCGTGCCGGCCAACACCCTGCTCCAGCGCCTGCCGCCGCCCGCGTTCGTGACCGCGCACAGCCTGATCCTGCGCACCGGCGAGCGGCTCGATCCACATGCCCTGCGCGCGCGTCTGGAAGCGGCGGGCTACCGCGCCGTCTCGCAGGTGATGGAGCACGGCGAATTCGCACTGCGCGGTTCGCTCATGGATCTCTATCCCATGGGCAGCCGCGAGCCTTATCGCATCGACCTCTTGGACGATGAGATCGACAGCATCCGCCCCTTCGATCCCGAGACCCAGCGTTCGCAGGAAGTCATCGCCGAAGTGCGCATCCTCCCCGCCCGGGAGTTTCCTTTCGACGAGGAGACCATCCGGCAATTCCGCCAGCGCTACCGCGAACGCTTCGAGGGCAATCCCCAGGCGAGCCTGATCTATCGCGAGATCAGCGCCGGCCACACCCCGGGCGGCATCGAGTACTACCTGCCGCTGTTCTTCGATGCGACCGCCACCCTGTTCGACTATCTGCCCGGCCACAGTCAGGTCATCCTGGAGCCCGGCGCCGAGTCCGCGCTACAGGAGGTCTGGGCGCAGATCCAGAATCGCTATGAGCAACGCCGCCATGACCTCGAGCGCCCACTGCTGCCGCCTGACGCGCTGTTCCTCGGCCCCGATGAACTGCGCGATATCGCCGCCCGCTTCGAGCGCATCGTGCTGACCGAGACCGCGAACGGCGCGGAAACTGCCGGCATCGCCACCCGGGCCCGGACGCCGCCGGTGTTGCGGCGCAATCCGCACGCCCCGCGTCCGCTGGAGGACTTGGCGCGCTTCATCCAAGATTTCAAAGGCCGCGTTCTCATCGCGGCCGAATCACCGGGCCAGCGCGAAGCCCTGCGCGACGAGCTGCGTCCGCTTGGGCTGCGGCCGGAGCCGTGCGCGCACTGGGCCGACTTCCGCGACGGGACGCAGCCGCTCGCCATCACCGTCGCGCCGCTGGAACGCGGGCTCCTGCTCGATGATCTGGCCATCGTCAGCGAAAGCCAGCTCTCCGGCGAACGGCCACGGCCTCGGGCGCGTAAAGCCGCCTCGCGCGATCCGGCCGCCATCATCCGCGACCTGACCGATCTGCGCCCCGGCGCGCCGGTCGTGCACGAGGAACATGGCGTCGGCCGCTATCTGGGCCTGCAGCTCATCGAGACCGGCGGCACGGCGGCCGAGTTTCTGGTTCTGGCCTACGCCGGCGACGACAAGCTGTATGTGCCGGTGGCCAACCTGCATCTGGTCAGCCGCTACACCGGGGCGGACCCCGAGCACGCTCCCCTGCACCGGCTGGGTTCCGACCAGTGGGAAAAAGCGCGGCGCAAGGCGGCCGAGCGTGCGCACGACGTGGCCGTCGAGCTGCTGGAAATCCAGGCCCGCCGCGCTGCCCAGCGGCGCACGCCAGTCGCTTTCGATGCCGCCGCCTATCATCAGTTCGCCGCGGCCTTTCCGTTCGAGGAAACCGCCGACCAGTTGCAGACGATCGACGCGGTCATCCGCGACCTCACCGGGCCCAACCCCATGGATCGGGTGGTCTGTGGCGATGTGGGCTTCGGGAAGACCGAGGTCGCCATGCGCGCGGCCTTCATCGCGGTGCATGGCGGGCGGCAGGTGGCGATCCTGGTGCCCACGACCTTGCTCGCCGAACAGCATTTCCGCAATTTCCGCGACCGTTTCGCCGACTGGCCGGTGCGCGTGGAAGGGCTCTCGCGCCTGCGCAGCGCCAAGGAACAGAAACAGGTGCTGGCCACGATGGCCGAGGGGCAGGTCGACATCGTCATCGGCACCCACAAGCTCCTGGGCAGCGAGGTGCGCTTCAAGGATCTGGGACTGGTCATCGTCGATGAGGAACACCGCTTCGGCGTGCGCCACAAGGAGCGGCTCAAGCAGTTGCGCGCTGAAGTCGATCTGCTCACCCTCACCGCGACCCCGATTCCGCGCACGCTGAACATGAGCCTCGCCGGGCTGCGCGATCTGTCCATCATCGCCACGCCGCCGGTGGAACGCATGGCGGTGCAGACCTTCTCCAACGAATGGAACGACGTCCTGATCCAGGAAGCCTGCCTGCGCGAAATCAAGCGCGGCGGCCAGGTATTCTTCGTCCACAACGAAATCCAAGACATCCAGAAGATCGCCGACCGGCTTGGCGCCCTGGTGCCCGGCGCGCGCGTCCTCATCGCCCACGGCCAGATGCCGGAGCGGGAACTGGAACAGGTGATGCTGGATTTCTATCACCGCCGCGCGAACATCCTGGTCTGCACGACGATCATCGAGAGTGGGATCGACATCCCCACCGCCAACACCATCATCATTCACCGCGCCGATCACTTCGGCCTTGCCCAGCTGCACCAGTTGCGTGGCCGCGTCGGCCGCTCGCACCATCGCGCCTACTGCTACCTGATCGTGCCGCCGCGCAAGGCCATGACCGCCGATGCCGTCAAACGCCTGGAGGCCTTCGAGGCACTTGGGGCTCTGGGCAGCGGTTTCAGTCTGGCCACGCAGGACCTGGAAATTCGCGGCGCCGGGGAATTGCTGGGCGAGGGACAAAGCGGCCACATCCAGGAGGTTGGCTTCGGACTCTACAGCGACCTGCTGGAGCGGGCGGTCCAGGCCCTGAAACGCGGCGAGATTCCCGCGCTGGATAGTGCTGCCGAAACGGCAACCATCGTCGATCTGCGTCTGCCGGCCCTGCTGCCGGCGACCTATGTGCCCGACGTGGATCTGCGGCTGATCCTCTACAAGCGCATCGCGGTTGCCCAGGATGAAGCCGCGCTGCGCGCCCTGCAGGTGGAGCTGATCGATCGTTTCGGGCTCTTGCCTGAGCCGGCGAAACACCTGTTCGCACTCGCCGAACTGAAATTGCGCATGGTCGCGCTCGGCATCCGCAAACTGGAAGCCGGCCCGGAAAGCGGCCGCATGGTCTTCGGCCCCAAGACCACCGTCGATCCGGCACGCATCCTGCCACTGATCCAGCAGCAGGCCCGGCATTATCGCCTCGAGGGGGCCGATACCCTGCGCTTCGCCCTGCCGATGGCCGAACCGCAAGACCGCTTGGCGCAGGTGAACGCCCTGCTGGATCAGATCCTCGGCAACCCCTGAGACATCCGGCTGTGCCGCACGATCCACCCTGCCCGCAGGCAAGGGTGCTCTGCATTCGGTCCCGATGCGCGCGCATAAAAAACCCCGATCAGCATCCTGACCGGGGTTCTCGGCTACGCCGAGCGTCAGAAATTAAAGCCGACGCCGCCCTTCAGGCTCAAGGAATCGAAGCTCTCCACGTCGACCGTCTTGCCTTGACGATCCCGGACTTCGGGGCTGTCGATGTAGCCGTAACGGCCTTCGACGAAGAAGTAGGAGGCCTGCGACAAGGTGAGCAGCAATCCCGCCTTGCCCACGATGCCGATCTCGGTCGAGCCCTGCAGCTTCAGCAGATCCCCGGAATCGGTCCAGGCGCGGCCGTTCCGGAAATTCCCGATCAAGGGACCCAGACCGACGTAAGGGCTGATCAATGCCGCGGGCGCAAAGTTGTAAATCGCCGTGATGGCGACGGGCAGAATGCCGGGCTGCAGGACATTGACTTCGCCGGCATTGTTGTCGCCACCGATGACGTCACCAGCCCCGACGTCATTGATCTGGATTTCCGGGAAGATGATGTCGAGATCGACTTCCGCCCCGATGTGATCGGTAAACTTATATCCCAGCGTGCCGCCCAGCGCGATGACATCGACGTTTTCAGGACGCTCCTCGCGGGTCTCTTGGGTGGCGCCCGAGATCTGGATCTTGAGGATTCGCGCAATGGCGATGGTGCTGGTTTCCTGCGGGCCATCGGTCCGCTCGACGCCGGCATTATCCCCCAGGTGAAACTTGGGGCCGAAGAATCCGCCACCGAGTTGCACGTAGAACTCGCCCGCCCGCGGGCCGGCCGCCTCTGCGTTCGGCGCATGGCCGATACCCGCCAAGGCCAGCATCGCCGCCGCTGCCGCAGCGAGCCGCATCGCTCGGCCGCTCGAGTGTGTGGGGCTTGAACCCGCAACCGTCCGGTCACCCTTCATCTTGTGTCGATCATCCATGTTGACAAACTCCATGAGCGGAACGGGGCGTTTCAGCCCTTGGTCCGCGTTCGCTTTCGCCAGGCAATTCGATCAGTTGCGACCGGCCACGAAGGGCAGGACCGATCCCGGAAACGCCAAACCCATGCCGAATCGAATCTCGCGAATCTCGACATCCTCGAGGGCAATCTTGTTGCCGTTGTCGTCCGTGAGTTCAGGACTGTCGATCAGACCGTAGCGCACCCCCACAGTCCCGAACCACTGCTCGTTCACCCGGAACCGCGCGCCAGCATCAAGGACATAGCCCAGCTCGAAGCCACCTTCGGCGCCGATCGTGTCGGAAGCCTCATTAAACGCGATGCGATTGCTCAGATCCGCGAACAGCACGCCCACGCCCACGAAGGGGCTGACGATGTTGTCCGGAATGAAGGTGTAGATCGCCGAGAGGTTGATGGGAATGATGGCCGGCGCAGCAATCTTGATGCTGATGGCTTCGGGATCATTGCTGATCACCCGTGAGACCAGCGCACCCTCCAGCAGGATCCGCGGCAGGGTCAGGCCCAAGCCCCCCTCGACGCCGAAATGATTCGTAAACTGATAGCCGACGCCGCCGTTAAGCGCAATCACGCCACGGTTTTCGGGGTCATCGGATTGTTGGGCTCGGCTGTCGCCTGCGGTGATGCTGACCGGCAACCGAAACCCGATCGGTCCAATGCTGATGCGGGGGATTGCGATGCTCTGCGCCTGATTGTTGGGGGCAATCGAGCCTTGTCCGGGATCTTCGAGATTGAACTCCGGCGTGAATAATCCCCCGCCGAAGCCGGCGTAAATCTGGCCGGCCTTGGGGCCCGCCGCCTGAACGGGGAGGGAAACGGCGATCGCCAGCACAGCGGCGGCGAGAGTCCAGATGTCTTTACCCGGTTTGGGGGCGATACCGTCGGCGTGGGTGCCGACATTTACCGTCTGACGCGATGACGGTTTCCTTGTCATTCTCACTTTCCTCCATGATTCAGCTGGAACCCCGGGCGGGCTCTCATCCACTGATTGACGGCATCGACATCGAACACCTCCCGACCGGACTCCTTCGGAGCGGCCGCAGGAATCGCGCAGCGACGGCCGAACGGCGAATCCGTTGCCAGCCTGCGTCCGAATCGATGAATGATGGCTTTGCCTAACCCTGAACCCTGACGTTGATCTTGCGTAGCCGAGACGGTCTTTGTCTTTATTGTGGATGGTCACGGCTGATACTGCCATGAACCTTAGTGCAGGCAATGCGGGTTTGCAAATGGACTGTATGCGTCCGACGTCCACCCCTTTTGGCACTCGGGCTGATGTTGGAGGAGGGATGATAGAGGGGGTTGTTGTCCGAGGGCAAAGTGTGGGCGCTGGGTGTTGTAGAAGATGAGCCAGTCGGCGAATTTTGGGTTGAACAGGGCCAGGTCGGTAAAGAGCAGGTCTTCGTGGTCATCGACGAAGGATTCCTGGAGGGTGCGGTTGAAGCGCTCGACATGGGCGTTCATCCTGGGGCTTTTGGGGTAGGTATACCAGCGCTCGATATGCCGTGCTTCGATGGTTCGGGCGAAGTCTTTTTCGAACTCGCTGCCATTGTCCGAGAGCACGACCTTGGGGGCTTGTGGCAGCAAGGAGAGCACGGCTTCCAGGGCGGTCTGGGTGTGGCGGCTGGCTTTGCTGGGCAGGGCCAGTGCCAAGGCAAAACGGCTTGCTGGATCGATGAAGGTGACGATGTAGCGTCGGATGCCATCACGGATGCGTTCGATGGTATCCACGGCCAGGCACTGCAATGGAGCGGTCCTGCTGCCTTTGGGCTGGCGTGGCTTGGGGG
>DATLZY010000055.1:0-8171 GCA_035573755.1 Candidatus Acidiferrales bacterium | reverse complement strand
GATATAAGTGAAATCCCGCTTGTGCTGGCCATGGTTGAACACCGGGATGGGCTCACCGGCCAGAATGGCGCGGGTAAAACTGAACAGCGCCATGTCCGGCCGCCCCCACGGCCCGTAGACGGTGAAGAACCGCAGGCCGGTGGTCGGGATGCCATACAGATGGCTGTAGGCGTGCGCCATGGCCTCGTTGGCCTTCTTGGTGGCCCCATACAGGGCGAGCGGATGATCGGCCGACGCCTCGGCCCGAAACGGCATGGCCGTGTTGCTGCCGTAAACCGAACTGCTGGACGCATAGACCAGATGCGCCACGCTGCGTGACCGGCAGCCTTCCAGGACGTGCAGGAACCCGGTCAAATTGCTCTCGGCATAGGCATGCGGATGGGTGAGGGAATAGCGCACGCCGGCCTGCGCGGCCAGATGCACCACCCGCTCGATGGCCTGCTTGCGAAACAAACGCTCCATCCCGGCCCGGTCGGCCAGATCGAGCCTGTGAAACGTGAAACCGGGCCACGCCTGCAGCCGGGCCAGCCGGGCCTCCTTGAGACCGACCTCGTAATAGTCGTTGAGGTTGTCCAGCCCGATGACCGTCTCGCCGCGCGCCAGCAGGCGCTCGGCCAGATGAAAACCGATGAAACCGGCCGCGCCGGTGACCAGAATCGCCATGTGCAGATCCCGTGGAAAATGGGGGCCGGCCTCACAGGCCGGCGTTGTTGCGGGCAAACACGCGCTCGGCGCGATAGCTCGAACGCACCAAGGGTCCGGCCACCACCTCGAGAAAGCCCATCTCCAGACCCCGGGCGCGGTAGCGCGCGAAATCCTCCGGCGGCACATAGCGCTCGACGGGCAGGTGGTTGGCCGTGGGCCGCAGATACTGACCGAAGGTGATGATGTCGACCCCGGCCGCACGCGCATCGACAAGGGTTTCTTCAATTTCGGCGTCCGTTTCGCCCAGGCCCAGCATCAGGCTGGTCTTGGTCAGCACCCCGGGCGCAGCGGCCTTGGCGGTCTTCAGCACCGCGAGCGTCTGCTCATACCCTGCCCGTGGATCGCGGACCGGGTGGGTCAGTCGGCGCACGGTTTCGAGGTTCTGCGCATAGACCTGAAGACCCGAGGTGGCCACCGCCGCCACCGCCTCCGGCCGCCCGCCGAAATCGGGGGTGAGGGCCTCGATTGCCGTTTCCGGACAGACCGCGCGGATGGCGCGCACGCAGGCCGCGTAGTGCGCCGCCCCCCCATCGGGTAGATCGTCGCGGTCGACCGAGGTCAAAACGACGTATTTGAGCCCCATGAGCCGCACGGCCTCGGCCGCATGGGCCGGCTCATCCGCATCGAGCCGCCCTTGCGGATTGCCCGTCGCGACCGCGCAAAAGCGGCAGGCGCGGGTGCACACCGCGCCCAGAATCATCAGCGTGGCCGTGCCGTGACTCCAGCATTCGGCAAGATTGGGGCACAGCGATTCCTCGCAAACCGTCGCCAGACGGTTGTCACGCACGATCTGCCGCACCTCGACATAGCGCCCCGCTCCCGGCACCGACACCCGCAGCCAAGGCGGCTTGTCGCCCCGCGGCGGCGGCGCGGCATCACGGCGGCGCTTCACTCCGTGTTTGATCGCCGTCACACCGTCTTGCGTGTACTTCTCGCCGCTGCGGGCCAGTGCTTTGGAAGAGGACGTTTCGCTCATGGCGGCGGGCCTTGGGTAGCAGTCATCGACCGCGCCATGATATCAGCCCCAGTGTCTTGGCAAGATTGCGCCCGCTTCCGATAATGCCGGCCGTCGCCCTGCCGATAAGGGCCTTGATCACATTTTCTTCATCTTGCCATCCCGACTCAGGAATCACCGCATGGATTGGGCCGCCTGGCTGACGCTCGCAATCCTCGCCGGCATGGTCGGCACCCTGATCTTCACGAATCTTGCGACCGATGCAGTGTTCCTCGGCGCCGTAACCCTGCTCATGGTTTCGGGCATTCTCACGCCCAAGGAAGCGTTCGCGGGATTCGGCAATGAGGGGATGATCACCGTCGGCGTGCTGTGCATCGTGGCGGTGGCGCTGGAGGAAACTGGCGGCATCCATTGGCTGGTGCAGAATGTGCTGCGCCGCCCGCGCTCATTGCACCACGCGCTGTGGCGCACCATGGCGCCGACCGCCGTCTTCAGTGCATTTTTGAACAATACCCCGCTGGTTGCCATGATGATTCCCGCCGTCAACAACTGGGCCAAGAAGTTCAATTTGCCAGCTTCCAAGCTGCTGCTGCCTATGAACTACGCGACGATCCTCGGCGGCACCTGCGCCCTGATCGGCACCAGCACCAACCTCGTCGTCGCCAGCATGCTGATCGTTGAGGACATTCGCCTCAGCCTGTTCAGCATCGCGCCGGTCGGTATTCCGGTTGCCATCGTGGGCATCGTGTTTCTGCTGCTGTTCACCGATCGGCTGCTGCCCGACCGGCGCCCGGCCATCAGCCAGATGGCCGATCCGCGTGAGTACAGCGTCGAGATGCTGGTGGAAAGCGCTGGGCCGCTGGTCGGCCAGAGCATCGAACAGGCCGGCCTGCGACACCTGCCGGGCCTGTATCTGGCCGAAATCGATCGGCACGGCCAGATCCTCGCTGCGGTCTCGCCCCAAGAAACACTGCAGGCCGGTGACCGACTGTTGTTCGTTGGCATGGTCGACTCAGTGGTCGAGCTGCAGAAAATCCGCGGGCTCACCCCCGCCACCCAGCAGATCTTCAAGCTGGAAGGTCCGCGCTCGGGCCGCTGCCTGGTGGAAGCTGTCGTATCCGGCAGCGGACCGCTCGCTGGCAACAGCATCCGCGACGTCGGTTTTCGCACACGCTACAACGCCGTCGTCATCGCGGTGGCCCGCAGCGGCCGGCGTCTCGACCAGAAAATCGGCGACATCGAACTGGAACGCGGCGACACGCTGCTGCTGGAAGCACGGCCCAACTTTTTCGAGGAACACCGCAACTCGCGTGATTTTTTGCTGGTGCGGCGCATCGAGGACTCCAGCCCGCCGCGTCATGAACACGCCAGGCGTGCGGTCCTGATCATGCTTGGCATGATCCTGAGCGTCTCCTTTGGACTGTTCAGCATGCTGGAAGCGGCGCTGCTTGCGGCCGGCCTGATGATCGCTACCGGCTGCGTCGGCGGCGATACCGCGCGGCGAAGCATCGACTGGCCCACGTTGATCGTGATCGGCGCCTCCTTCGGCCTCAGTGCAGCGCTGGAAAAGACCGGCGCGGCGCGCGCAGTCACCGACGCGCTGATGGGCTTCACCGGCACCGACCCGACCAGCAACCTCGTGATGATCTACGCCGTGACGGTGCTGCTCACCAACATCATCACCAACAACGCGGCCGCCGCGCTGATGTTCCCCTTTGCGGTGAGCACGGCGCACCACCTGAACGTCAGTCTGCTGCCCTTCGGCATGGCGATCCTGATGGGCGCTTCGGCCTCCTACGCCACCCCCATGGGTTACCAGACCAATCTGATGGTAATGGGCCCGGGTGGCTACCGTTTCATCGACTATGTACGATTGGGTGTTCCGTTGACGCTGATCACCTCGGTCGTCACGCTGATCCTGATCCCGCGCATCTGGTCTTTTTAAGGAAACGCCGCACAACGGGCCACAATCTAGGCTACTGGAGCACAACCTATTGATTTCAATGGATGAAGACTCATTTCTTTGGGACTCATCCAGCGTTTCCCAGGTGCGTCCGCAGGCAGTTCCAAACCAACGCGCGCTTTTCTCAACCTTCCCTAGACTTTCGAGAGGCGAGTACCGATGTCCGAACTGATCTCCCCCCACGGCGGCACGCTCAAGCAGCTCTATCTCGACGGCGACGCGCGCCAGCGGATGCGCGAACAGGCCCGCAACTACGTCGGCTGGAATCTCACCGCCCGTCAGCTCTGCGATCTCGAACTGCTGCTCAACGGCGGCTTCTCGCCGCTGGAAGGCTTCATGGGGCAGGCAGACTATGCGGCCGTTCTCGCGAGCATGCGTCTGACCGACGGCACCCTGTGGCCCATACCCATCACGCTGGATGTGGACCCCGCGTTCGCCGACAAACTCAAGCTGGGCGACTGGATCGGCTTACACGATCCTGAAGGCGTACTGATCGCCGTCATGCGCGTCGACGATCGCTGGCAGCCCGACCTCGGCGCCGAAGGCGAGGCCGTCTTCGGCACGCGCGACGAGGCCCACCCCGGCGTCGCGCATCTGCTGCGCCGCAGCCATCCCGTCTACCTCGGCGGCCCGGTGCACGGACTGGATGCACCGACGCACTACGACTTCAAGAGCCGTCGCCACAGTCCTGCCGAACTGCGCGCGCTGTTCGACAAGCTGGGCTGGCGCCGTATCGTGGCGTTTCAGACCCGCAATCCCATGCACCGCGCGCACCAGGAACTCACCATCCGTGCCGCGCGCGAGGCCGAGGCCAACCTGCTCATCCACCCCGTGGTCGGCATGACCAAGCCTGGCGACATCGACTACTACACGCGTGTGCGCTGCTACGAGCAACTGCTCAAGCGCTACCCCGAACAGACCACTCAGCTCAGCCTGCTACCGCTGGCCATGCGCATGGGCGGTCCGCGCGAGGCGCTCTGGCACGCCATCATCCGCAAGAACTATGGGTGTACCCATTTCATCGTGGGACGCGACCATGCCGGCCCCGGCAAGGATAGTCAGGGACGCGATTTCTACGGCCCCTACGATGCCCAGGAACTGGTCGCGCGCCACCAGGAAGAACTCGGCATCACCATGGTGCCCTTCCAGGAAATGGTCTACGTCGAGAATCGTGCCCAGTACGCACCCGACAACGAAGTCCAGCCCGGCGAAACCGTGCTCAACATCTCGGGCACCGAATTTCGCCGCCGGCTGCGCGAAGGCGCCGAGATCCCCGAATGGTTCTCCTATCCCGAGGTGGTCGCCGAACTCAGGCGCAGCTATCCGCCGCGCCGCCAGCAGGGTTTCACGGTGTTCTTCACCGGCCTGTCGGGCTCCGGCAAGTCCACCATCGCCAACGCGCTCATGGTCAAGCTCATGGAAATGGGCGGCCGGCCGGTAACGCTGTTGGACGGCGACTTGGTGCGCAAGCACCTGTCGAGCGAACTGGGCTTCTCCAAGGAGCATCGCAACCTCAACATCCTGCGCATCGGCTATGTGGCGGCCGAGATCACCAAGCACCGTGGCATCGCCGTGTGCGCGCCGATCGCGCCCTATGCCGAAACGCGGCGTCAGGTGCGCGAGATGGTACAGGCCAGCGGCGGCTTCATCGAAGTGCATGTGGCAACCCCGATCGAGGTCTGCGAGGCACGCGATCGCAAGGGCCTCTACGCCAAGGCCCGCGCCGGCTTGATCCCCGAATTCACCGGTGTGTCGGACCCCTATGAGGTGCCCGAGCAACCGGAATTGGTGATCGACACGCGGGATTGCACGGCCGATGAAGCGGCGCAGCGGGTGTTGCTCAAGCTGGAAAGCTTAGGGTACATCGGCTGACTCTTAACTGGCATGAATCCTGCTTAAAGGTAGATGTATTTGCACCCGGTAGGTCGTATCCCCAAAGGAGTCGCTGCAATGAGCCTTGAATTTCACTGTGTCGACGCCTTCAGCGATACGCCTTACCAGGGCGCGCCGATTCTGGTTTTCCCACAGGCAGAAGGACTAGTAGAGGCCCAGATGCGGCGCATCGCGCGCGAATTCGGCTACGCGGACGCGGTGTTCCTGCAGCGCGAGGCGGATACCCGGCGCTGGCAGATGCATCTGTTCAATGCCCGCGGGATGCCCCAACCCTTCGCCGGTCATGCGGTGGTTGCCGCCGGCGCCGTTCTGGTCGAAGCAGGCGTCCTGCCGGCGACGGAGGACGAGACGCAGTGCAGCTTCGTGCTGCCAATCGGCGAGTTGGGCGTGCAACTGCAGTGTACCGGCGGTCGCGTGGTGCACAGCGCCTTTCGCATGGCCTGCGATCTGGCCGTCGATGCCTATGTGCCCAGCGCGCGCGACATCGCGGCCATTCTGAGCCTGCCCGACGCGGACGTGATCGGCATGTCCGATCACGTCCCACTGAGCCTGCGCGGGCCGCTCGCCTGTTTCATCGTCCCGCTCAAGGATGCGCTGGCCCTGCGTCAGGCCACGTTCGACCGGGCCGCCTGGGTCCGATCCAGCGCCACCGCGACGCTGCCGCCGCAGATCCTGGCCATCGCCCCTACTGCGGGCCCCAAGGCCAAGGGTGCGCTGCGTCTGGAAGCACGCCTGTTCGGTCTTGACATCGCACCCCACGAAGATCCGCCCATCGGCTCGGCGATGCCGGCGCTGGCCAGCTTCATGGCGCTGTCCGAACCGGCCGATCCCTTGCGCTTCGTCGCCCTGCGCGGCATGGGGCACGGCCGCCTCAGCACGCTGGAAGTCACTGCAGAGCGCAGCGGACAGACCGTGATGCAGGTCGTCGTCGGCGGCGCCGTCACGCCCATCGCCAAAGGTCACCTCGTGACGGAATGACGCGACCCGGGTGCAGGCAAGCACCCCACGGGGTATGATACGGCCCAAATCCCGGCCGGCATCGCCTTCACCTGCGAAGACAAGTCCATGAAAATCCCTGAGATTCTGATCATCGAATCCGCCCACAAGCCCGGCAGTCTGGGCAAGATCCTCACCGTGATCGGCGAGGCGGGCATCGTGGTGGAACACCTCAACGCCATCCGCCGCGACCAGGATCAGACCATCTGGGAAATCACCTTGGAAATGGATCCGGCGACCGATTACGGTGTCATCGACCAGATCAACGCCCTGCCGAACGCCAAGATCCTCGGTCGCTCGGACCGCATCATGGATCGGCACCGCGACGGCAAGATCCGTATGACTTCCCGGGTACCGATTTCCTCCATCCAGCAATTGCGTGACATCTATACCCCTGGCGTAGCGCGGGTCTGCCTCGCGATCAAGGCCGACCCGGCACTGCAGTGGGAATACACCGCACTCAAGCACACCGTCGCCATCATCACCAACGGCACGGCCGTGCTGGGTCTGGGGGATGTCGGCGTCGCCGCTTCCCTGCCCGTGATGGAGGGCAAGTCGGCCCTGTTCGCCAAGCTGATCGGCATCAGCGGCGTCCCCATCCTGATCGACGAGAAAGACCCGCAACGGCTGATCGACACCATCTGCGCCATCGCGCCGTCGTTCGGTGCCATCCAGCTCGAGGACATCGCCGCGCCTCTATGCTTCGAGGTGGAAGAGGGACTGAAAGCGCGCCTCGACCGGCCGGTCATGCACGACGATCAGCACGGCACCGCCGTGGTCACGCTGGCGGCGCTCATCAACGCCACCGCGCGCGTCGGCGTGGAGCTGCGCGACAGCGTCGTAGGCCAGATCGGCCTCGGTGCAGCCGGCATCGGCATCGCCCGCTTGCTGCGCAGCTATGGTGTCAAGCGCGTGCTGGGCACGGATCTGCGCACCGATGCCGTCGCGCGGCTCGAACGCAACGGCGGCCAGGGCCGCAGTCTCGAGAAGCTGATGGCTGAAGCCGACATCGTGGTGGCAACAACCGGCGTGCCCGGCCTGATCAAGCCCGAGTACGTGCGACCGGGACAGATCATTCTGGCGCTGTCGAATCCAGACCCCGAAATCACGCCGCGCAAGGCGCTGCAGCAAGGCGCCATCTTCGCCGCCGATGGTGGCAGCGTGAACAACGCGCTGGGCTTTCCCGGCCTGTTCCGCGGCGCCCTGGACGCCCGCGCGACGCAGTTTACCGACGCCATGCTCTTTGCAGCGGCCAACACCCTCGCCGAGCTGAGCCCGCCGGATGCTCTGGTGCCCAACGTGCTGGACCTCGACATCCATGCCCGGGTTGCCGCTGCCGTCAAGGACGCTGCCTTGGGCTTGGCCTCCCGCGGGACGCTCCAACTCAGCATTTAGGGTAAAAGTCTGAACAACCGCCGAATCTGCGTGATTTTGCGGTGTGATGGGCAATCACGTCGATACACCACCTCCTCGCCGGGCAGCAGTTGGTGCGCCTGCATCACATCCGCCACGTTCGCCGCCGTGCATTCGACGTGCTGCACCAGGCCCGAATCCTCATCCACGCCAAGGTGCGCCTTCATCCCGACAGCCCCCTGTTGGCCCTTGCGGGTCTGGTGCATCTGCAGATCCCGCGTGCCGCTGGCGTTCTTGGTCGCACCT
>DATLZY010000054.1:0-29455 GCA_035573755.1 Candidatus Acidiferrales bacterium | reverse complement strand
CAGTTGCTTTGCGTACGCCGAGGGTGTCAGCCCGCCCAGTGCCTTCATGGGTCGCTCTTCGTTGTATTCCCGTAGCCAGGTTTCGATGGCGCTCCGGGTGTGCAGCGGGTGGGTGAACCCGAGCTCGTTGAGGCATGCGTCACGGAGCCGCCGGTTGAACGATTCGACATAGGCATTCTGGTTTGCCCGGCTGGATCAGGCGCAGCTGCGCGCCACGCTCGTAGGCCCATGCCACCATGGCCTTGCCGCAGAACGCCTTGCCGTTGTCGGTGCGGATGACCTGCGGTAGTCCTCTGCTGAGTGCCAGTCGATCAAGCACGCGCGTCACTCCGATTCCGGAGATTGCGCGTTCGACCTCGATCGCAACGGCTGCGTGCGTCGTCGACGATCGTCAGACACTTGATGGTGCGGCCATCGGCGGTACGGTCGAACACGAAGTCCATCGACTACACTTCGTCGGCCCGAACCGGCCGCCGCAGCGACTGCCGTTCAGCTGACCTGCCGGATTTTTTCGGACCACCGATGAGTTGAGGACGGCTCGGTGGGTTGTTGCTGCTGTTGTGACTCGTCTTTGAATTGCTTCGGTGTCGGGTAGCCGAGGTTCGCGTGTGGCCGATCCTCGTTGTAGTGGCGTCGCCATGTCTCGATGATCGCCCGGGCTTCGATCCGGTTCCGGAACCATTTCATATCGGATGCTCCCCTGGACGTTGATGACCAAGACTTCGTGCGTCCGCTCGTCGGTGATGAGCAGGCACTTCAGTTGCTGGCCGTTGGCGCGGGCGTCGAACATGAAGTCGTAGGCCCAGACCGGATTCGGCCCTATTGCCGGCACCGGACGTGACCGTGAGGACGAGACACGCCGCCTGCTGCGCTTCTTGGACACCTGCAACTGGCAACCTGCCATAGCCGAAGCATTCTGTCCCAGCCAAGTTGGAGGCTCTCCCGTTCCAGGTATACATGGATGCGGCGGTAGCCGAAGCGGGGGTGCAGTGCGGCGTAGTGCTTCATCCGCTCGATCACCAGGCCATTCTTCTGCGGCATCTTGGCCGCATAGCCCAATGTCGAGCGCGACTGTCATTGTCGGGCACAACACTCGGCCTTAGAATGACGCTCTGGCGCGCCAAGCGTCTTTTGATTCGCCAACCTTAAGGACGAGGGCATGGACAATCAGGCATCAGCCGGTACGCGACTGCGCGCAGCAGTTGCACGCGAGCAACCCTTGCAGGTGGCCGGCGCCATCAACGCCTATGCGGCGCTCCTCGCCGAGCGCGCCGGGTTTCAGGCGCTCTATCTCTCCGGCGCCGGGGTCGCCAATGCCGCATTCGGCTTGCCCGACCTGGGCATGACCAGCCTGACGGAGGTGTCTGAGGAAGTCCGTCGCATCACGGCCGCAACCTCCCTGCCCCTCTTGGTCGACGCCGATACCGGCTGGGGACATGCCTTCACCATTGCCCGCACCACCCGCGAACTGATCCGCGCCGGCGCGGCCGGCATGCACCTGGAAGATCAGGTCGCTGCCAAGCGCTGCGGACATCGGCCCGGCAAGGCGCTGGTGTCAACTGGCGAAATGGTCGATCGCATCAAGGCCGCTGTGGATGGCCGGACCGACCCGGACTTCGTCATCATGGCACGCACCGACGCCCACGCCTCCGAAGGCGCAGCGGCCGCCATCGAACGCGCGCGCGCCTACGTCGCGGCCGGCGCGGACATGATCTTCGCCGAGGCGCTGCACACGCTGGATGAATATCAGGCCTTCACCCGCGCGGTGCCGGTGCCCGTGCTGGCCAACATCACCGAATTCGGCAAGACGCCACTGTTCACGGTCGAGGAACTGCGCAGCGTCGGGGTGGGGCTCGTGCTCTATCCGCTGTCGGCGTTCCGGGCCATGAGCGCCGCGGCGCTCGAGGTCTATACGGCGATTCGCCGCGACGGCGGTCAGCAGAACGTGCTGGGGCGCATGCAGACGCGCGCCGAGCTCTACGAAGTCTTGGGCTACCACGACTATGAGCGCAAGCTCGACGCCTTGTTCGGAAATGGCGCCGAATGAGAGGGCTCTGCAACGAACCGCCCCGTTCTGATAAAAAATTCCGATCGAAGAATTGTATCCAAGGAGCGTGTCATGGAAGAGAAAAAACCGCTCGGCGGCGCCGGGCTGCGCGGCCAGGTCGCTGGCGAGACCCATTTGTGTACGGTCGGCAAGGAAGGTGCTGGGCTGACCTATTGCGGTTATGACGTGCGCGATCTGGCGGCCAACGCCCGCTTCGAGGAAGTCGCCTATCTGTTGCTGCATGGTGGCGAACTGCCCACGGCGGCCGAACTGTCGGCTTACCAGACCAAGCTCCAGCGGTTGCGGGAACTGCCGGCGCCACTGCGCGAGGTGTTGGAACGCATTCCGGCCAGCGCCCATCCCATGGACGTGATGCGCACCGGCTGCTCGATGCTGGGCAATCTGGAACCCGAAACCGATTTTTCCGAGCAACAGGACGTGGCCGACCGCCTGCTCGCCGTTTTTCCATCCATCATCACCTACTGGTGGCGCTACGCGCAGGACGGTGTGCGCATCGACACCCAGAGCGATGCCGATTCCATCGGCGGGCATTTCCTGCAACTGCTCCACGGCCGAGCGCCCAGCGCGCTGCACGAGCAGGTGATGAACGTTTCGCTGATCCTGTACGCCGAACACGAATTCAACGCATCGACCTTTACTGCGCGGGTCTGCGCCTCCACGCTCTCCGACATGCACTCGTGCATCACCGGTGCGATCGGTTCCCTGCGCGGCCCTTTGCACGGCGGCGCCAACGAGGCGGCCATGGCCATGCTGGAGCGCTGGCAAAGTCCCGACGAGGCCGAGCAGGCAATCCTCGACATGTTGGCGCGCAAGGAAAAGATCATGGGCTTCGGCCACGCGATCTACCGGACCTCCGACCCGCGCAATGAGGTCATCAAGGGCTGGTCGCGCCGGCTGGCCGACGAAGTCGGTGACAAGGTGCTTTATCCGGTCTCCGAGCGCGTCGATGCGGTCATGTGGCGGGAGAAGAAACTCTTTCCCAATGCCGATTTCTATCACGCCTCGGCCTATCACTTCATGGGCATCCCCACGCCCTTGTTCACGCCCATCTTCGTCATGTCGCGCGTGACCGGCTGGGCGGCGCACGTGATGGAACAGCGCGCTAACAATCGCATTATCCGTCCCAGCGCGGATTATGTGGGCCCGGCTTTGCGCGCTTACCAACCCATCGCCGCACGCGGTTGAATCCAGGCTTGCGTTACCGTGCCGGTCGTCCCATCGACGGCCGGCTCTTCGAGATTTGCAAAAAAGGACTTTTCCATGGCTCACGACATCCGCTCCGCCAAGCGCCCCAAGCCGGACCAGATTCTGGTCGACATGGCCGACTACGTGCTCGACGCCAAGGTCGAGAAAAGCAAGGAGGCCATGCAGACCGCCCGCTACTGCCTCATGGATACCCTAGGCTGCGGTCTGCTGGCGCTGTCGTTTCCGGCCTGCACCAAGCTCATGGGGCCAGTGGTGCCCGGGGCGGTGATGCCCGGCGGCGCGCGGGTGCCCGGCACCTCCTACGAACTCGATCCGGTGCAGGCCGCATTCAACATCGGCTGCATGATTCGCTGGCTGGACTACAACGACACCTGGCTCGCCGCTGAATGGGGCCACCCTTCCGACAATCTGGGCGGCATCCTGGCGCTGGCCGACTACCTCAGCCGGCGCAATATCGCCCGCGGCGCCGAGCCGCTGCTGATGCGCGACGTGCTGATCGCCATGATCAAGGCCCACGAGATCCAGGGCGTGACGGCGCTCGAGAACAGTTTCAACCGCGTCGGGCTGGACCATGTGATGCTGGTGCGCATCGCCACCACCGCAGTGGCCGCCCAGATGCTGGGCCTGGAGCGCGAGGAAATCATCAACGCCATTTCTCATGCCTGGATCGACGGGTCAGCGCTGCGCACCTATCGCCACGCGCCCAACACCGGCTCGCGCAAGAGCTGGGCGGCCGGGGATGCCACCGCGCGCGGCGTGCGGCTGGCGCTGATGGCTGCGACCGGCGAGATGGGCTATCCCTCCGCGCTCACGGCCAAGACCTGGGGCTTCCAGGACGTATTGTTCAAGGGCAATCCACTCAGCTACAGCCAGCCTTTTGGCAGCTATGTGATGGAAAACGTGCTGTTCAAGATTTCCTTCCCGGCCGAGTTCCATGCCCAGACCGCCGTGGAAGCGGCCATGCGCCTGCACCCGCAGGTGCGCGACAAGCTCGAGCGCATCGAGCGCATCGTCATCCAGACCCAGGAAGCGGGCGTGCGCATCATCGACAAAACGGGCCCGCTGGACAATCCCGCCGACCGCGACCACTGCATCCAGTACATGGTGGCGGTGCCACTGGTGTTCGGGCGTCTGACGGCGGATGACTACGAAGACGCCGTGGCGTGCGATCCACGCATCGACGCACTGCGCAAGAAGATGGACGTGGTCGAGAACACTCAGTTCAGCAAAGACTACCTCGACCCCGAGAAGCGCTCCATCGGCAACGCCGTGCAGGTGTTCTTCAACGACGGCACCAAGACCGAGAACGTCGTGGTGGAGTATCCCATCGGCCATCGTCGTCGGCGCAAGGAAGGTATCCCGATGCTGGTGGAGAAGTTCGAGCGCAATCTGGCCACGCGCCTGTCCCCCAAGCGCACCCGTCAGATCAAGGCAATCTGCAGCTCGCAGAAAATCCTGGAGCAGACGCCGGTGCCGGCCTTCATGGACCTGTTTGCACTGTAACGAGCAGCCGCTCCGGAAGCGGACGGTCTGCTCCGCTTCCGGCGCCTCGCTTGTCGGTCAGGGACTGGCCGTACCGCCTCCACCCAACACACTGTTGAAAAAGCCCGCAATGCTGCTGGGCGACAAAGCTTGGCCGATGACCCCTGCTGCAGCCTGCCCCGGTGTGGGGCCCGGATTGGGCTGCGGTTGCGGTTCCGGGTCAGGCTCCGAAGGCCCGTCGCTGCTGGTGCCGTTGGAAACGGCGAGCACCACACCGACGATTGCGCCCAGAACCAACACCCCCTTCGCGCCATCGGAGAATCGACTGTATTCATCCAGGGCCTGATCGTTGAAGACCATCTTGTCGCTGCGATAGAACAGCGCCGCGTCGTTCTGCTGGCCATATCCGGCGTCGACATACGCAAAGCTGTTGCCACTATAGAATCCGGTTTGACGCTGATCGCGACGGCTTTCGCCGAGCACCCACTGATAGCCGACGCTGGCGACATGGACGCCGTTCTCCAGGGCGCGCTGATTTTCCAGCGCGACATGCAGCCGCGGCGTATCCACGCCATCGGGCCCATCGAAGGGAATCTCGAACGCAGCCACCCAGCGCTGCTGGCCATCGGCGTCGAACAAGTTTTCGGCCTGAACGACGGGCGCCAGCGCGAGGGCCGCCATGCCGGCGCCCAATCCGCCCAGCGATAGCCAGCGGTGCCATTCCGTATGTCCGGCATTCCCGAGCCGGACAACACTGCCGGCGCTTGAGCGAAATCGATGTATATCTTGGCGCATGCGTTTCCCCTTCCATCAAGACCGTGATCATGCCCCGACCACATGGCGGGGATCTGGTCTATTAGTCGGCCTTACGGGCTGCAAGCTTGAATCGGGGATCTACGCTAAAACAGATCCTGCGGATCGACATCGAGCGACCAGCGGACGCCGCGCTGTCCTTCGGGCAAAGCCGACAGTCGCGGCAGCAGTCGGTCCAGGTAACGATGCAGAGGTGCCGCGGAGGAGGCGATGAGCAGCAGTTGCGCGCGATGCGCGCCGGCTCGGCGAGCCATCGGCGCGGGAACGGGACCCAGCACCTGCATCCCGGCCGGCGGCGCCAGAGAGCGCTTGGCGGCCTCCAGAAACGCGAGCGCTGGCTCGGGCTTGGCTGCCTGTGTGCGCAGCAGCGCCAGGCGCGTGAACGGCGGCCAATGCGCCTCCTGTCGCTCGGCAAGCAGACTGCGGGCGAACCCCGCGTAACCTTCGATCAGCAATTGGCGCAACCAGGGATGATCTGGGCGATGGGTCTGGATCAGGGTCGTGCCGGCCCGCAACTCACGACCGGAACGACCCGCCACCTGAACCACCAATTGCCCCATGCGCTCAGCGGCCCGGAAATCCGGACTGTACAGCCCTTGATCGACGTCCAGAATCGCAACAAGGCTCAAGTGCGGCAGGTGATGGCCCTTGGCCAGCATCTGCGTCCCAACCAGAAGATTCAGCCGGCCGCTCACGGCTGCGTCCAGCAATTGCTCCAGACTGCCTTGCCGGCGGGTACTGTCGCGGTCGATGCGTGCCAGTCGGGCATCGGGAAAATGCCGCTGCAAGGACTCCTCGACACGCGCCGTGCCCATGCCGATCACGTCCGGGTCCGGCGTGCCGCAATCGGGGCACTGCGAGGGAGATGGGCGGCGCGCGCCGCAGTGATGGCAGATCAGCACATCGCGCTTACCCGGCTCGCGATGCAGGGTGAGGCGCGCGTCGCAATGCGTGCAGCCGGCAATCCAGCCGCAGGTGCGGCAGCGCAGCATGGGCGCATAGCCGCGCCGGTTCTGGAACAGCAAAACCTGCCCACCGCGCACCAACTCGCGTGCGATGGCCTGCAGCAAGGGCGGCGAGAGCCCGTCCGGCGCTGCATGCGGCCGCATGTCGATGAGCTCAATGGTTGGCTCCTGTCCGCTACCGGCGCGCAGCGGCAGGCGGAGCAGTCGGTAGTCGCCCCGCTCGGCGCGGTGGAAGGACTCCAGCGAAGGAGTAGCCGAACCCAGCACGATGGGCACACCCGACCGGCGCGCCCGCCACAGGGCCAGGTCACGCGCCGAATACCGCAATCCCTCCTCCTGCTTGTAAGCGCCATCGTGCTCCTCATCCACGATGATCAGGCCCATCTCGGGCAGCGGTGCGAACACGGCCGAACGCGTGCCCAGCAGCAGACGGGCCTGGCCGTCGCGCGCCGCGAGCCAGCTCTGCAGTCGTGCGCGCTCGGTCATCCCCGAATGCAGCAGTGCCAGCGGGCTGCCGAAGCGGGCCTGTACGCGGCGCTTGAGTTGCGGGATCAGCCCGATCTCCGGCACGAGCAGGAGGGCCTGTCGGCCTGCCTTGAGCACCGTTTCCAGCGCCTGCAGGTAGACCTCGGTCTTGCCGCTGCCGGTGACGCCCTCGAGCACCATCGGCGCATAACCCTGCGCGGCCCTTAATGCATCGACCGCCGCTTGCTGATCGGCATTGAGAACGTGCGGGGATTGCCCGAAGACCGGATCGACGGCCGGCGCCGGGGGGGCAGCGGCTGGCTCGATCCAGCCGCGTGCCGCCGCGCGCCGCAGCACATCCCGTCCGATGGTGGGCACCGCCAGCAACTGCGGCTCAGACAGGCCCAGCGGGTGGCCGCGCAGCAGCATCACCAATTCCCGCAGCCGCACCCCGGACACCTGCTCCAGCTCCAGGGCGCGAGCGGCCTCGGTGAGACGCCAGTGGGGCGCCACGGCCGCCACGGCAGGCGCCCCTTGCCGCAGCAGCGCAGGCAGCGCCGTGGCCAAGACGCGGCCCAGCGGGTGATGGTAGTAATGAGCGGTCCACTGGATGAGCGCCAGCGTTCCCGCATCGAGCGGCGGGGCCGCGTCGATCACGCGCACACAGGGGCGCAGTTGATTCGGGAGGACGTTTGTCTCCGTGGACGCACCGATGACCCAGCCGATCGCCTCTCGCTTGCCGAGAGGCACCTGTACCCGGCAATGCAGTGGGGGGGGGGCGCTCCAGTCCATCGGCGGCAGATAATCCAGCACGCGATCGATGCCGCCCAGCAGCACGATCTGCCAGATGGGCGTCACGGTGTCACGATCCTCGGGATCCGGTCACTGCCGGCAGATTGACGGCTGCCAGATATCCACCGAATGTGTGGATAACTCTGTGGAAAACATGCGTGCAAGCTCATCAAGTGGTGTTCTGTCAGGGGCTTGGCCATCTTGGTCACATGTTGACCGTTTCGTGACCATATAAAAATCAATAGGATAACTCAATCTCGCGATGCATTCTCTAGGTATCGCCTGTAGCATCCGAATCAGCGTGACAAGCCCGATTCTGTGCATAAGTCAACGCCCAAATGCCGCGCCATCACAAAAAAGGCCGGCGGATGCCGGCCTTTTGACGCTTGTGGACGCTTACAGCTCCTTGATCGTGGCAATGAGCTGTGACGCCATTTCCTGACCGTCGCCGTAGAGCATGCGGGTGTTGTCGAGCGTGAACAGCGCATTCTCGATGCCCGAGAAACCCGTGCCCTTGCCGCGCTTGATGACCAGCACGTTCTTGGCCTGATCCACGTTGAGGATGGGCATGCCGTAGATCGGGCTTTCCGGATTGGTGCGCGCCATCGGGTTGACCACATCATTCGCTCCGATCACGAGTGCCGCGTCGGCGCTGGAGAACTCGGGGTTGATTTCCTCGAGGTCGTAGATGATGTCATAGGGCACACCGGCTTCGGCCAGGAGCACGTTCATGTGGCCCGGCATGCGACCGGCAACCGGGTGAATGGCGAACTTCACCGTCACGCCCCGCTCGATCAGAAGCTGGCACAGCTCCCAGACCTTGTGCTGGGCTTGGGCGACGGCCATGCCATAGCCGGGCACGATGATGACCTTGTTGGCATAGGCCATCAGCACGCCGGCATCGGACGGCTCGATGGGTTTGAGCGTGCCGCCGGCCTCGCCTGCTGCCGCAGCCTCACCCGCCCCGCCGAAATTGCTGAACAGCACGTTGGTGATCGGCCGGTTCATGGCCTTGGCCATGAGCTGCGTCAAGAGCGTGCCCGCCGCGCCCACCACCGTACCGGCGATGATCATGGCGGCGTTGTTGAGCACATAGCCTTCGAAGGCCACGGCCAGACCCGTCAGGGCGTTGTAGAGCGAGATCACCACCGGCATGTCCGCGCCGCCGATGGGCAGCGTCATGCTCACGCCCAGCGCCAGCGCCAGCAGGAAGAACACCAGGATGCTGAAGCCGCCGGCGGTGCCGCCCTGCGCCACGATGTAGAGACCCAGCAAGGCCGTCACCGCGAACAGGCCCAGATTCAGCAGGTGCTGATTGGGGAAGCGCACGGGCTTCTTGATCAGCTCCTGCAGCTTGCCGAAGGCGATCAGGCTGCCGCTGAAGGAGACGCTGCCGATCACGGCGCCGATGACGGCGAGGGTCAGCGCCACGCCCGCATGATGGCCTTTGCCACCCAGCTCGACCGCCGCGATGGCGGCCGCGGCGCCGCCGCCCATGCCGTTGTAGAGGGCGATCATCTGCGGCATGTCGGTCATGGCGACACGCTTGCCGGAGATCCAGGCCGCGCCGCCACCGATGGCGATGGCGAGCAGCAGGAAGAAATACTTGAAAAAGCCCATCTCGCCGAGGTGCGGGTGACCCAGGGTGACCAGGGTCGCGACCACCATGCCGGCGCCCGCCCAGAGGATGCCGCTGCGGGCGGTCTTGGGCGAAGCCATGCGCTTGAGGCCAAGGATGAACAGGACTGCGGTGGCAAAATAAGCCAGATTGATGAAAGCGCCGGGTTCAGTCATGGCTCATTTTTCCCCTTTGCTGCTCTTGAACATGTCCAGCATGCGCTCGGTCACCACATAGCCGCCGGCCGCGTTGCCGGCCGCCAGAACGACACCCAGGAAGGCCACGAGCTGCATGAAAAAGCCGTCGGCCTGACCGAAGGCCACCATGGCGCCCACCAGCACGATGCCGTGGACGAAGTTAGAACCGGACATCAGCGGCGTGTGCAAAATCGCCGGCACGCGGCCGATGATTTCATAGCCGGTGAAGGCCGCCAGCATGAAGATATAGAGCGCGGTGAATCCCTCGATCATGGCGTGCCTCCTTCGATCATCTGGCGCGTGGGTTCATGCTTGATTTCGCCGGCATGGGTGACGACGCTCCTGGCAAGGATCTCATCGTCCCAGTTGAGCGTGAGAGTGCCATCCTTCAGCATCAGGGCAAGGAAGTTCTGCAGGTTCTTGGCGTACATCTCGCTCGCGTGCTCGGCCATCGAGCTGGGCACATTGAGCGGACCGTGGATGACGACATCGCCGACCTGGATGGTTTCGCCGGGCGCCGTGAGTGCGCAGTTGCCGCCTGTCTCGGCAGCCAGGTCGACGATGACAGCGCCGGACTTCATGCCCCGGACCATGTCCTCGGAGACGATCTTAGGCGCCGCGCGGCCAGGGATGGCGGCGGTGCAGATGACGACATCGGCCTTGGCGATGTGCTGGGACAGCAGCGCTTGTTGCTTCTGTTTCTCCTCATCCGTCAGCTCGCGCGCATAGCCACCGGCGGCGTCGGCTTTGACATCCAGCGCGACGAACTTGGCGCCGAGCGATTCCACCTGTTCCTTGGCGGCACTGCGCACGTCATAGCCTTCCACCTGGGCGCCGAGGCGCTTGGCGGTGGCGATGGCCTGCAGGCCGGCCACGCCGGCGCCGATCACCAGCACCTTGGCGGGCCGGATGGTGCCGGCGGCCGTGGTCAGCATGGGAAAGAAGCGCCCGAGGAGGCTCGCGCCCATGAGCGCTGCCTTGTAGCCGGCGACCGCGGCCTGCGAGGACAGCGCGTCCATCGACTGCGCGCGGGAAATGCGCGGGATCAGTTCGACGGCAAAAGCCGTGATGCGCCGCGCCTGCAGGCGTTTGACCGCCTCGGGATGGCTGTGCGGGGCGAGGAAGCCGATCAGGATGGCCTCTTCGGGCATCAGGTCGATCTCGGCCAGCGTCGGCGGCTGAACCTTGAGGATCACCTGCGCGCCCTTGAACGCGGCCGCGGCATCTATAGTGATCTCGGCGCCGACATAGGCACTGTCGGGCGTGCGGATGCCAGCACCGGCACCCTGTTCGATGCGCACGATCGCGCCCTGATCGGCCAGCTTGGCGGCAACGGCGGGAACGAGCGCGACACGCTTCTCGCCCGCGAGGATTTCCTTTGGCACGGCAAGGGTAATGGGCATGGGTCTCTCCACGGCCTGATGAGCGTTTGTTCTGGCCGCGCTCCGTCTGCCGCCCAACGGGACGCTGCGGCAGAGGCGCACGAAATAGCCTCGAATGTGAGACGACGCGCGATTACATCACCCCGGCGGGGCTCGAGGCAACAGCAGAACGATGGAAATCGGGGGGGCGTCAGGATGTGCTCAGCAGCGTGTCGAGCGCCTCGAGCCGCCGGATCAGCTGTGCTTCGTCCGGTGCGGTGACGGTGACGTGTCCCAGCTTGCGCCCCGGCCGCGGGCTTTTGCCGTAGTCGTGGAGGTGGGCGCCGGGGATGGCGAGCACGCGTTCGGTATCCGGCATGGTGCCCAGACAGTTGCGCATGGCGCACGGGCCCGTGAGTCGGGTCTCGCCAAGCGGCCAATCGAGAATGGCGCGCAGGTGATTCTCGAACTGACTGGTGACCGCTCCCTCGATGGTCCAATGCCCGGAGTTGTGCACCCGCGGCGCGAATTCATTGGCCAGCAGCCCTGTCTCGCAATCGAACAGTTCGAGCGCCAGCACACCGACATAGTCGAGCTGGTCCAGCAACCTCCGGCCATACGCCTCGGCTTGCGCCTGCAAGGCGGGGTGAGGCGCGGCAGGGCGGCTCATGGACAGGACGCCACCGCAATGCTGATTCTCGGCCAAGGGATAGAACACCGTCTCACCGCTCGGCCGGCGCGCCGCGATCAGGGACAGTTCACGGCGAAACGCCACCACGCCCTCCAGGATCAGATCCTGACCACCGAGCTGGTGCCAGGCGGCTGCGCAGTCGGCGGCCTCGCGCAGCCAGATTTGCCCCTTGCCGTCATAACCGAAGCGGCGCGTCTTGAGGATGGCCGGCAAACCGATCCGTCCCACTGCGGCCACGAGTTCCGCCAGGCTGTCGACGGCCTGGAAAGGCGCCGTCGGAATCCCCAGGCTGCGGAACAGGGTTTTCTCCCGCAGCCGGTCCTGGGACTGGGCGAGCGCCTGCGGCGATGGATGGAGCGGAATGCGCGCTTCCAGATAGGCGGCGGCATCCACCGGGACGTTCTCGAAGTCAAAGGTGGCGAGGTGACATTGCGTGGACAACCGGTCGAGGGCGGCGCGATCGGCATAGTCTGCGATCATTTGCGCGCCGACCCGGCTGCCGGGCGCATCCGGCTGCGGATCGAGAAAAAAAGCCTTGATGCCAAGCGGAACGCCCGCCAACGCCAGCATCTGGCCGAGCTGGCCTGCACCGAGGATGGCGAGATTCATGGCGCTTGCCGCGGGTCGGGCCGGGCCAGTACCCGCTCGCGCTGCTCGCTGCGAAAGCGCTCGACCGCCGCCATGACCGCCGGATCACTCAAACCAACGATGGCTGCTGCCAGCAGGGCCGCGTTCACGGCCCCGGCAGTGCCGATCGCCAGCGTGCCCACCGGGATGCCGGCGGGCATCTGCACGATGGACAGCAGGGAATCCATGCCGTTGAGAGCGCGCGACTGGATGGGCACGCCAAGCACCGGCAAGGGCGTCTTGGCCGCCAGCATGCCCGGCAGGTGGGCGGCCCCTCCTGCGCCGGCGATGAGCACCTGCAAGCCGCGCGTGCGGGCGGTTTCCGCATACGCGAACAACAAGTCGGGCGTACGATGCGCCGAGACCACGCGGGTTTCGTGTGCAAGCTGCAGCGCATCGAGCGTCTGGGAGGCCTCTTTCAGCGTGTCCCAGTCCGATTGACTGCCCATGACCAGACCGATCAGCGGATTCATGGCGGCGGATTCTACCCGATCAGGCGCAAGAGGCCGAATATGCTCATGGCTGGCGCCGACGGCTGTTCTTGCGCACGATCTCGCCCTCCACGACGCGACCGCTTCCTGCGTCGGGCGCCGTGGCAGGAATGAATCGCGCCACACTGGCCGCGAGTGCGCGCGCCAAGCGGCGGCGGGTCTGCGGCCAGAGCAACGTCAGCCCCAGCAGATCGCTCAGCGGGCCAGGCAGCAAGAGCAAGATGCCCGCCACGAACAACAGCATCTGCTCCCAGCCGCGGGCGATGCGCACGGGATCGGGTTCGGCGGAGATGCGGGTGAGCGTCTGCAGCGACGGCCGTCCGGCGCGCCGCATCAGCCAGATGCCCAGGGCGCCGGTGGCCGCGACGAGCAGGAGCAGCGGCGCGGCGCCCAGGCGCACGCCCAGTCGACCGAGCAGGAAGATCTCGACCAGGGGTATCATCGCGAGCAGGGGCCAGAGGGGCGGTCGCGACATGACAAAGGGCCCTCCGGGAGCTGGGGGAGGCGGGAACAGGACCCGCAGCCGAACGAGGCCCAGCATAAAATGCGTACCACTATCTGAAAAGCTCGCACATGTTGCCATCTGCCTCGAATGCTGCTCGTGGATTCGCCCGCGACTGGTTGTGGCTGGCTCTGCTCGTGGGCACAGGCACGGGTGTCGGTGCCGGTCTGGCCGGTGGCCTCCCCGCTCCAGACGCGCTCTTGGTGGGGTTCGACATCGGCGCCCTGTCTTATTTGGGCCTGACCGCGTGGTTTGCCTTGGGCCTCGATGGCCCGGCTCTCAAAGCGCGCATCGAGTCCTTGGACGAAGGACGGCGACCTTGGGCGGTTCTGGGAATTGGTCTGTTGATCACCACTGTCGTCGTGGTGGCGCTGGTGGTCGAACTCAAGGGTCGGGAGACACCTTCGGCGGGCGCAATCGCGCTGGCCGTGATCAGCCTGTTGCTGGCGTGGCTGTTCTTCAACGTGCTTTTCGCCCTGCACTATGCAGACCTGTACTACAGCCGGGGTGGCTTGGACTTCCCGGAAGATCAGGCCCCTGACACCCATGATTTTTTGTATTTCGCCTTCACCATCGGCATGACGTTCCAGGTATCGGATATCGTCGTGACCGATTTTCGCCTACGCCGGCGGGTGCTTGTGCATAGCCTATTGGCCTTCATTTTCAACGTCATCATCGTGGCGCTGTCGGTGAACATGGCGGCCTGACTGATCAGAGCCCGCCGCTCACAAAAAACTGTTTCCAGTCGACGACAACTGGCCGAACAGGCCGCTCTCGGCTTATTTATGTTTTGATTCCGACCCCAGTCGCCTCCGCCGGGCGGCTCACTCTGAAAATTCGTCGAGGCCACCATGGAAAACCAAACACGCTTGCATCCGTTGATCGCGACCGCAGCCGTGTCAGTCATACTGGCATCGGCGGTCGCAACAGCTGTCTTCCTGGGCTGGTTGCCGCGATCCGATTCCGCTTCATCCGGCAGTCCCGCAGCTGCAGTCGTCGAGACCGCTCCCGTAGCCACACCCCCAGAGACCCCAACGCCAGCGCCCAAGCCGGCTGTGCATGCCGAAGCACCTGTGAAACCCAAGCCCGTGGCCGCCAAGCCCAAACCTAAGCCCGAATCCGTCCCAGCCCCGGCGGAGGTGGCAACCGAATCGCAACCTGTGCTGACCGCAGAGCCGGAACCCGCAGCAGCGCCACCGGTCTGCGGCAATTGTGGCGTCGTCGAGTTCATCCATCCGCTGGAAAAACCGGCAGCGCCCGGGGCGGGCATGATCGGGACGGTCATCGGGGGTGTGGTCGGTGGTCTCGTAGGCAATCAGGTCGGTTCGGGCAACGGTAAGAAGCTGGCCACGGCGGCAGGCGCCGTCGGTGGCGCGCTGGCGGGACGACATCTCGAGCAGTCGCGGCGCGCTCAGGCCATGATCTATGAGATCGGCGTGCGCTTCGAGGATGGCCGGATTCAAACCTTTACGCAGAATACGCCGCCGAGCGTAAGAGCCGGGCAACGCGTTCGCGTCACTGCCGGCACCGTCTTTCCTGAATGACGGGCTCATCAGCTGGCGGGCGGGCGCGCGAGGATCGGTGCCACCGCGGGGCGAGCTCCCCGCGGCTTCAGGGTGGCGGAGCGGATCCTGGCTGGGTGGCGAAGGCCAGTTTTTCGGCGCCTGCCTGCTGCAGATCGGCGATGACCTGGGCGACGCGACCGTAGGGCACGGCCTGATCGGCGCCGAGGCGAATCACGACCTCCGGTGTTTCGTTCAAGGCCTGCTTGATCCGAGCCGAAAGCTCCTTCGCCTCGATCGGTCGATGATCGACGTGCAGCGCGCCGGACCGCATCAGTTCCACATCCAGGATTCGGGGTTCGGTCAGAGGCGGCGCCTCGGCCTGAGGCAGATCGACCCGCAGGGCCTGTGCAAACAGCGGCGCCATGACAATGAAAATGACGAGCAGCACGAGCATCACGTCGACCAGTGGGGTGACGTTGATCTCGGCCATCGGGGTATCGTTGCTCGCCAGCGCACGACCTGCCATGGGAACCTCCGGTCGATCAGGTGGGTCTACCTAGACAATAGGCGGACGGCAGGATTCTATCCCTGTTCGAGCAATTCTCGCAGATCGATGATCGCGCTATGGGCCCGCGCCAGATAGGACGACAGCACCAGCGAATGGTTCGCCCACAAGCCATAACCGCTCCCGTTCAGGACCACCGGACTGCGCAGTGGCTGCTGGGCTTCCTCCAGTTCGCGGATGATCTGCCGCATACTCTGCTGCGCATTCTTGCGTGCCAGCACGGGCGCGAAATCGGTCTCGGCGGCGCGCAGGAACTGTAACAGGGCCCAGCTTGCGCCACGCGCTTCGTAGAACACATCGTCGATCTCGAGCCATGGCGTCTGAATGAACTGCTCCGCCGGCCGCTCGGTCGACTGGCGGGCGGCGCTGTCACCGGCCAGAGCTGTGTCCACGCGCATGACGCCGGCACTGGCAGATAGCCGTTGCGAAAGATCTCCCAGGCGCTTCTCCACGATGGCCAGGTAGCTGCGCAGGTTGTCGCTGCGGGCGTAGAATTGGGCATCTGGTTGCTCTGGATCGATCAGGCGCTTGCGGTAACGCTCCACCGCCCGGATCCCTTGGCGATACTCGCCCTCCGATGGTGGAAACAGCCAGCTTTCGCTGTCGAAGTTGAATTGCGGTTCGGCAATGGCCAGGTCCGGGTCCTCACGCGACTGGGACTGCGAGCGGCTGAAGTCGTTGCGCAGAGCACGGGCCAGATCCCGGATCTGGACCAGCACCCCGAACTCCCAGTTCGGCATGTTGTCCAGCCAGACGCCCGGCGGCAGGACGTCGTTGCTGAGATAGCCGCCCGGCTTGTCGAGCAAGACACCGGCCACATCGATGAGCGTCCGGGTCATCCGGTCGCCCACCACGGCATTGGCAACGCCAAGGGGTTCGGGCGGAACGGCAGGCTCCCGCGACCAGTGCCAGCCCAAGACGCACAATGCGAGTAGAAAGATGGCTGCGGCCGCCATGACGATGCGGCCTAAGGACCGCGCGCTGCGAAACGGCGTGGGGCGCTCTAGCGTAGTTTGGCTCATGATGGTGTTGTCTCCTCGTCCTTGAGGGAAGCCCCCTCATTGTCTGATCATGACATGGCATACCGGTCTGTATGAAATCGCCTCGACAGCCAACCGCGCCTACAATGGCCACCTCAGGCACTGGAAGTCTTCGATGAACCCTCCGATCTGGATCGTGTTGTGCAACTGCCCCGACTCCACCACCGCCGAGCATCTTGCGCAAGAGGCCCTGAATCGGCGGCTTGCCGCGTGCGTCAACATGGTCAGCAGCGTCCGCGCGCTTTACCGCTGGCAGGGCGCCATCCAGCAGGCTACCGAATGCATGCTGCTGTTCAAGACCACTGCAGATCGCTATGAGGCATTGGCGACCTTCCTCGAACGGGAGCATCCCTACGAGATTCCCGAAATCATCGCCTGGCCGCTGGCGGCCGGACTTGCGGCCTACGGCGCCTGGGTCGAGGCCGAGACCCGTGAGGAACATCCTGCGTGAGATCCATTCCCCGACGCATCGTGCGACCGTTGTTGTTACTCCTCGCATGGGCCAGTTTCGCGGCTGCGCCGGTGGCCATCGCCGAAGGCGGCGGATTGCGCGAAATGCTGGGCCTCGCACCATCCCCGACGCACTTCCTCCGGGCTGACGAAGCTTTTACCGTCACAATGGAACGCCGCATCGACGGTGGCGCGCAAGCCCATTGGACCATTGCCTCAGGCTATTATCTCTACCGTGACCAGATCGAGGTCAGCCTCGACGGAAGGGATCTGGTGGCAGCGGGACAGGTCACCATTCCCCGCGGCGAACTCAAGAACGACCCGGAGTTCGGACAGACTGAGGTTTTTCATGAGACGGTGACGGTACGCATTACACCGCCCTTGGATGGCTCGCGCCTCGTGCTGGGCTATCAGGGCTGCGCCGACGGAGGCATCTGCTACCCACCAATGGTGCAGACCTTCGAATTGGCCAGCCTGCCGATGGCGGAAATCGAGTCAGAAACGGCTGCCGCGCCACCTCCTTGGTTCAACTGGCAGGATAACCCTGCCGAACTGGCACGCCTGCTCGAGATCGGCGGGTGGTGGACCAATTTGCTCACCTTCTATGGGCTGGGCCTGCTCCTCGCCTTTACGCCCTGCAACCTGCCCATGATTCCCATCGTCTCGGCGCTGGTGGCCGGACAACCAGGCAAACGATCGACCAGTCGAGCCTTTGCCTTGTCGTTGATCTACGTCCTCTCGGTCTCGATCACCTATGCTGCAGCAGGCGTCCTGACGGCGTTACTAGGCGCCAACCTGCAGGCGAGTTTTCAGAATCCGGTCGTCTTGTGGAGTTTCGCAGGGGTATTCGCTCTGCTGAGTCTGGCCATGTTCGGACTCTATGAATTGCAGATGCCGAGCGTCATCCAGAGTCGGATCGACATGTGGGTACGCCGCGTGCGCGGCGGCACGCTGCTCGGAACCGTGGCGATGGGTCTGCTTTCGGCGCTCATCATCGGCCCCTGCGTGGCAGCACCACTGGTGGGCGCACTGATCTACATCGGCCAGTCTGGTGATGTGTGGCTCGGCGGCACGGCCTTGTTCGTTCTGAGCCTGGGGATGGGCACGCCCTTGCTGCTGGTCGGCACTTCGGCCGGTGTCCTGGTGCCCCGTGCAGGTCCCTGGATGCTGTATGTGCAGCATCTATTCGGCCTGATGCTGCTGGCGGTGGCGCTGTGGATCGTCAATCGACTGGTGCCACCCGCGCTGGCGTTACTGCTCTGGGGCGGCTGGCTGATTATCGTCGGCGTCTGGCTGGGCGCCCTCCATCCAGCCCGCACCCCTGCGCGGCGCATCGGGCAGGGACTGGCCGTCGTGGTCGTCGTCTATGGCGCCTTACTGATGAGCGGTGGCGCGTCGGGAGGGGATCGGTTCTGGCTGCCGCTCGGTCACCTGCGCGGCGGCGCCGCAACCGTTGTTCACGTGCCGTTCAAACCCATCAAGACGGTGCCCGATCTGGAGCGGGAACTCGAAGGTGCCCGTGCCCGGGGCCAAAACGTGATGCTCGACTTCTATGCCGACTGGTGCGTCGATTGCGTCATCATGGCCCGCACCACCTTCAGTGACCCGCGCGTCGTCGAATCCCTGCAGCCGGTGTTGACACTGCAAGCCGACGTCACGGCCAACGACGAGGCCGATCGGGCATTGATGGCGCACTTGGGCGTGATTGGACCGCCGACCATCCTGTTCTTCGACGCTTCAGGTCGCGAGTTGCGCAACGATCGGGTCGTCGGCCTGCTGAAACCCGAGCCCTTCCTGCGCCATCTGGAGCAGGTTTGGACCACGTCCGAGGCACGCCCATGAAGCGGCTGACCCAAACCGTGCTGTTGGGCTTGCTTGGGCTGGGTGCGGCCATCCTTGGCATCGAAGTCTGGCGCGCCCGCGAGGCCCCTGAGCCTGCGCAGGTGCTGCAAACGCCTCAAATCGCCTTGCCGGACCTGGAGGGGCAGATCTGGCGCAGCGACTCGGCGCAGGGCAAGGTGGTCCTGATCAACTTTTGGGCTTCCTGGTGCGCGCCTTGCGTGAAGGAGGTGCCGGCCCTGGTGGAGGCGCAGCGGCATTGGGGCGATCATGGTCTGCAGGTGGTGGGCATTGCCCTGGACCAGGGAGAGCCGGTGCGTGCCTTCGCCCAGCGCATGGCGATCAACTATCCCGTCCTGCTCGCCGGCATGGACGGCTTCGATCTTTCCCAGGCCTTCGGCAACGAGATCCTCTCCATTCCGTTCAGCGTGATTCTGGATCGCGCCGGGCAGGTTCGGCACCGCCACCTGGGCATTCTTACGCCAGAACAGCTGCGTGACTGGATCCCGCCGCTGCTTGCCGAGCCGGTTGCACCACCGTCCTTGCCGCAGGCAGAATAATCCGATAAACGGCCGATCGATGCAATTCGCCCCATTTGAGCCCGATTTTTCCGGAGTATCCGCTATCTCATGGCTCGACTGCTGCTCGTCAACGGCCCCAATCTGAACCTGCTCGGTCACCGGGAGCCGGAACGCTACGGTACCGTGACCCTCCCCCAAATCGTGGCTCGACTCGAGCAGCGGGCACAGATGCAGGGGCACTTGCTGACCGCCTTCCAGAGCAATGCCGAGGGCGCGCTGATCGATCGCATTCAGCAGGCTCTGGACGATGGGACCGACTTCATCCTCATCAATCCTGGAGCGCTGACCCATACCAGCATCGGCCTGCGCGATGCCTTGCTGGCGGTTGCCCGCCCCTTCATCGAGATCCATCTCACCAACATCCACGCTCGCGAGCCTTTCCGTCGGCATTCTTATCTGTCGGACGTGGCGCTCGGAGTGATCTGCGGATTGGGCGATCAGGGCTATGATCTCGGGCTGGAGGCCGCCATGCGGCATCTTGAGGCCGGGGCCGCCACGTCGAACGACTGAGTATTCCCTTTCCGGTTATTTTTTGCGCATCGTCAGGAAAAAATACGCGACATGGATATCCGCAAAATCAAGAAGTTGATCGAGCTCTTGGAAGATTCCGGGCTCAACGAAATCGAAATCCGGGAAGGCGAGGAAAGCATCCGCCTGAGCCGCCAATCCGCCAGCATGACCGTGATGCCTACTATGGCCGTGCCTGCGCCGGTGGCGCCATCCGCGCCCGCTGGATCGCCCGGGACGGTGCTGGAGGCAACAGACGTGGTGACCGCACTGCCGGCCGGCCAGACGGTCACTGCCCCCATGGTGGGCACTTTTTACCGGGCCTCGGCGCCCGGCGCCAAGCCCTTCGTGGAGATGGGTCAGACCGTCAAGAAGGGCGACACTCTGTGCATCATCGAGGCCATGAAGATGATGAATCCGATCGAATCCGAGTTCGATGGCACGGTGGCGGCGATCCTGATCAACAACGGCGAGCCGGTCGAGTACGGCCAACCGCTGTTCGTGATCCAGTAAGCCGAGCGCGCCATGTTCGACAAAATC
Source organism: Candidatus Acidiferrales bacterium (assembly GCA_035573755.1). GTDB lineage: Bacteria > Pseudomonadota > Gammaproteobacteria > UBA5335 > UBA5335 > Macondimonas. The sequence continues at coordinate 9,150 of DATLZY010000054.1, read as the reverse complement.
GTCATTGCCAATCGCGGCGAGATCGCCCTGCGCATCCTGCGTGCCTGTCGCGAGCTCGGCATCAAAACCGTCGCGGTCCATTCCACCGCCGACCGCAAGCTCCAGCATGTGTTGCTCGCCGATGAAACGGTCTGCATCGGCCCGGCGCCTTCGGCGCAAAGCTACCTCAACATGCCGGCCCTGATCGCGGCGGCCGAGGTGACCGACGCCGAGGCCATCCATCCGGGCTACGGGTTTCTGTCTGAAAACGCCGATTTCGCCGAACGCGTCGAGCGCAGCGGTTTCGTCTTCATCGGTCCGCGGCCGGAAACCATCCGTCTCATGGGCGACAAGGTTTCGGCAATCCGCGCCATGCAGGAAGCCGGCGTGCCCTGCGTGCCCGGATCGGGCGGCCCCTTGGGCGACGATGCAGCCGAAAACGCCGCCATCGCGCGCCGCATCGGTTATCCGGTGCTGATCAAGGCAGCGGCTGGTGGCGGCGGGCGCGGCATGCGCGTGGTGCACAGCGAAGCGCATCTGGCGGCGGCCATCGCGCTGACACGGACCGAGGCGCAGGCGGCCTTCGGCGACGGTACGGTCTACATGGAAAAGTACCTGGAGCGGCCGCGCCACATCGAGATCCAGGTGCTGGCCGACGGTCAGGGCCATGCGGTGCACCTCGGGGAGCGGGATTGTTCCATCCAGCGCCGCCACCAGAAGGTGATCGAGGAAGCGCCCGCACCCGGGATCGACGCCGAGCAGCGCCGCCGCATCGGCGCCATCTGCGTCGATGCCTGCCTGCGCATCGGCTATCGCGGCGCAGGCACCTTCGAGTTCCTCTACCAGGACGGCGAGTTCTACTTCATCGAAATGAACACCCGCGTCCAGGTCGAGCACCCGGTGACCGAGATGGTCACCGGGATCGACATCGTCACCCAGCAGATCCTGATCGCCAGCGGCGTTCCGCTCGCCCTGCGTCAGGAAGACATCCCGCTGCGCGGCCACGCGATCGAATGCCGCATCAATGCCGAGCATCCGCGCACCTTCGTGCCCTCGCCCGGCCGGGTGACGCATTACCATGCGCCGGGCGGCCCCGGCATCCGCATGGACTCTCATCTCTACAGCGGCTACGAGGTGCCCCCGCACTACGACTCGCTGATCGGCAAGCTCATCGCCCACGCCGATACCCGCGACAAGGCGCTGGCGCGCATGAACACGGCGCTGGACGAGCTGGTCGTCGAAGGCATCCAGACCAATGCGCCGCTACACAAGGATCTGGTGCAAGACGCCGGCTTCCAGGCGGGCGGCGTGAGCATCCACTATCTCGAGAAGAAACTGCAGGGCTGAGCCCGCGGAGGCGCGTTCGATGCCATGGCAGCAGCTGGTAATGGACATCGGACCCGAAGACAGCGAGCGCCTCGAGGACCGTCTGCTCGCCGCCGGCGCCGTGGCGGTGTCGCTGGAAGATGCCGGCGATCAGCCCCTGTTCGAGCCACCACCGGGCGCCACGCCGCTCTGGGACCGCTTGCGGCTGACGGCGCTCCTGGCCCAGGATGCCGATCCGGTGCGGGTGTTGCTGGAGCTGGCCGCCTGTTGCCATCCCGGCCCCTTGCCGCCCCATCGGATCGTCCCGCTCGCGGATGAGGTCTGGGAGCGGGCCTGGCTCAAGGATTTCAAGCCGATGCATTTCGGGCGGCGACTCTGGGTCGTGCCGACCGCGCATATGCCACCCGATCCCACCGCCGTGAATCTGCGGCTCGATCCGGGGTTGGCCTTCGGCACCGGTACCCATCCGACCACGGCCTTGTGCCTCGAATGGCTGGCTGAGGCCGAGCTTAGCGGCCTGCGGGTCATCGACTACGGCTGCGGCTCGGGGATTCTGGGTGTGGCCGCGATGCTGCTGGGCGCGGCCGAGGTGAGGGCCGTGGACATCGATCCTCAGGCGCTCACCGCCACGCAGGAAAATGCCCGCCGCAACGCGGTGGCAGACCGCGTCTGGAGCGGATTTCCCGATGAGTTGACCGTGCCTGCCGATCTGCTGCTGGCCAATATCCTGGCTGGTCCCCTGGAGACGCTGGCACCCCGTTTCCGCGACCTGCTGGCGCCGGGCGGGCACCTGGTGATGGCCGGCCTGCTGGCCCGGCATGTGGCGCCGCTGCAGGCCACTTATGCTGATTGGATCGATCTTGAGCCCGTGGCGGAGCGGGACGGGTGGGTCTGCCTGGCCGGCCGGCGGCCACGGACCTGATCCAGGAGACCGGGCGTGTTCGTCGATTGCCCTGCCTGCCAGGCTCGACTTCAGGTTCGGGCGGAACACCTGCGCAACGGCCGCGGCCGTGTGTGTTGCAGCATCTGCCAGCACCAGTTCGATGCGCTGGGTGTCCTTCGGGACGATGAGGATTCCGACGCGCTGATCGATGGGCGGGCGGCAGCCGTCGATGCCCCCGAGGTCGACGGCGACCGCGGCGCGACTCGCCCGACCGGAGAAGACGATGCGGCGAGCTTCGACGTCAGCGACGGCCTCACGGATGAAACAGGGCATCAGACGCTGGGCACCGGCTACTGGCGCTGGGGACTTGCCGGAGCCACAGCCGGGACCTTGCTCGCTTTGCAGGTGTTGATGACCTGGGGCCCGCGCTGGACGGCCGATCCCCACTGGCGGCCGCTATTGAACTGGGGTTGCGCCCGGCTGCAGTCCGCGGGCGTGCCATGTGTTCTCCCGCCGCTTATGGACATCCGCCAGATGGCCTTGGAAGGTCACCGCTTCACCACCCATCCGCAGCGCGCGGGCGGGCTGCTGTTCGAGGCCGACCTCGTGAATCACGCCGCCTTTGCTCAGGGCTATCCGCGCATCCGCTTGAGCGTCGAGGATCCGTGGGGTGGCGCAGTGGCCATCGGCACCTTCGGGCCGGAAACCTATCTCGCCGAGTCGGCCGCAGCCGAACGCCCGTTTGCGCCTGGAGCACATGTGCCGATTCGGCTCGAATTGCTCGATCCCGGCGGCCAAGCGGCCGGTTACCGTTTCGAACTGCTCGCTCCTGACTGAGCGGCGCGTCAGCAGGCAGGCTTGAGCCCTCGATATGCTCTGCTAAGATGATCGCCACAGTAACACGGCCACGCACACGATCGATGCGATGCAAGATCTGCGCCGTGCCACAGGGAACCCGCTTCGGCCCGCGTCAGGGCGATGATCAGGGACGTCGGAAGGGGCGATCGATGAGTTCAGCGCAACAGGCTGTTCCCGCCGTGGAATCGCCGACCGAAGAGCCACCGCTGCGGATCTGTGTCGAGCGAGCCGTGAGCCGCTATCTGAAAGAGCTCGGCGGCTTCTACGCCGGCGACATGCACCGGCTGGTGATCGAAGAGGTCGAACGCCCGCTGCTCGAACAGGTGCTGGCCCATGTCGCCGGCAACCAGACCCAAGCGGCCGAGATCCTGGGCATCAACCGCGCCACCCTGCGCAAGAAATTGCGGCATTACAAGATCGGCGGCTGACGACCTCTTGCGAACCGGTTGCAGCCGCATCCTCACTTCGTGCTGGAGCTCGTCCCATGGCTACCGACCGCTATGCCCTCATCAGCGTTTCCGACAAGACCGGCGTCGTGGCACTCGCGCGGCGGCTGTCTTCGCTCGGCATCCGCATCCTCTCGACCGGTGGCACTGCACAGTTGCTGAGTCGGGAGGGGATACCGGTGACCGAGGTATCGCGGCATACCGGGTTTCCCGAAATCATGGATGGCCGCGTCAAGACACTGCATCCCCGCATCCACGGCGGCCTGCTGGGGCGACTCGACCGCGATGCCGACCTGATGGCCATGCACGGCATCGCCGCCATCGACTTTTTGGTCGTCAACCTCTACCCCTTCGAGCGCACCGTCGCCCAACCGGGCTGCACGCTGCAGGAGGCCATCGAGAACATCGACATCGGCGGGCCGGCCATGATCCGCGCCGGGGCCAAGAACCATGCACGCGTGAGCGTGCTGGTCGATCCGGCCGACTACGAGGGGTTCATGCAGGAACTGGAGCAGAACGGCGCCATCACCGCCCAGCGCCGGTTTCAGCTCGCCGCCAAGGCCTTTGCGCACACGGCGCGCTACGACAGCGCCATCGCTGGCTATCTCAGTGCCATCGACGAGACTGGCCAGCGCGGGCCCTTTCCGGGTACCTTGGGCGGTCAATGGTACAAGGTGCAGGACCTGCGCTATGGTGAGAATCCCCATCAGCGCGCCGCCTTCTACCGCGTGGCCCACCCTGCGCCGGCCGAGATCGCCGGCGCCGTGCAGGTACAGGGTAAGGCGCTGTCCTACAACAACATCGCCGACACGGACACGGCGCTGGAGTGCGTCAAGAGCTTCGATGAGCCCGCCTGCGTGATCGTCAAGCATGCCAATCCCTGCGGTGTGGCGGTGGCCGAAAGCGCCCTCGTCGCCTATGAGCGCGCCTACGCCACGGACCCGACCTCGGCCTTCGGCGGCATCATCGCCTTCAACCGCAGCCTCGACGAGGCCACCGCCCAGGCGATCGTGCAGCGCCAGTTCGTCGAGGTGATCGTCGCCCCGGCGTTCAGCGAAGGCGCGCTGCAGGTGCTGTCCACCAAGCCCAATGTGCGCCTGCTGGCCTGCGGCCCAATCCCTGCTGCGCCGACGCCGGCGCTGGAGTGGCGCAGCGTGGCGGGCGGCATGCTGGTGCAGGACCGCGATCTGGCCACGATCGCGCCTGAGCAGCTCAAATGCGTCAGCGCCCGCGCGCCGTCGCCGGCGGAAATCGCCGACCTGCTGTTCGCCTGGCGGGTGGCCAAGTTCGTGAAGTCCAATGCCATCGTGTATGCCCGCGAGGGTCGCACCATCGGCGTCGGCGCTGGGCAGATGAGCCGCGTCTACAGCGCTCGCATCGCGGCCATCAAGGCCGCCGACGAAGGCCTCGCGGTGGCCGGATCGGTGCTGGCTTCGGATGCCTTTTTTCCCTTTCGCGACGGCATCGACGCTGCTGCCGAGGTCGGCATCACGGCCGTGATCCAGCCGGGCGGTTCGATGCGCGACGCCGAGGTGATCGCGGCGGCCGATGAACACGGCATGGCCATGGTGTTCACCAGCGTGCGTCACTTCCGCCACTGAGTGTCCCGGCCGTCACGCGCCACCGATAACCCCGTCGGCGTATCCGCGCCTTGGCCGGCCGAACTGGCCCCCTGTGCTATGCTTTGCGCCCCTGAACGCGGCCGTAGCCGTCTTCTTTCCTCCTTCCGGATGGCAGCGCGATGAAAGTACTTGTGATCGGCGGTGGTGGCCGCGAACATGCCCTGGCTTGGCGTTGTGCCCAATCGGCGCAGGTGGAGCGCGTCTACGTCGCCCCCGGCAACGGCGGTACGGCGCGGGAGCCCAAACTCGAAAACGTGCCGCTGGCCGCGACCGATCTGGAGGGTCTGGTGGCGTTTGCCCGGCGCGAGGGCATCGCACTCACCCTCGTCGGTCCCGAGCAACCGCTGGTGGCCGGCGTGGTGGATCGCTTCGAAGCCGCCGGGCTGGCCTGCTTCGGACCCTCGGCGGCCGCGGCCCAGCTCGAGGGATCCAAGGCGTTCAGCAAGGCGTTCATGGCGCGGCACGGCATTCCGACCGCGCGGCATCGCAGTTTCGAAGACGCGACGGCAGCCCACGCCTATCTCGAGGAGGTGGGCGCACCGGTGGTCGTGAAGGCCGATGGTCTGGCCGCCGGCAAGGGCGTCGTCGTGGCCCACGACCTCCACGAGGCTCACCAGGCGGTCACGGACATGCTTGGCGGGCGGTTCGGCACAGCCGGCGCCCGGGTGGTGATCGAGGATTTCCTCGCCGGCGAGGAAGCCAGCTTCATCGTCATGGTCGGCCGTGGCGGGGCGATCCTGCCCATGGCGACCTCCCAGGACCACAAGACGCGCGACGATGGCGACCGCGGCCCCAACACCGGCGGCATGGGCGCCTATTCACCGGCGCCCGTGGTGACGCCTGAGCTACACGAGCGCGTGATGGAGACCATCATCCGACCCACGGTGGCCGGCCTTGCCGCCGATGGCATCGCCTACATGGGTTTTCTGTACGCCGGCCTCATGATCGGGCCCGACGGCACGCCACGCGTGTTGGAATACAACTGCCGCTTCGGCGACCCGGAGGCGCAGCCGGTGATGATGCGCCTGCGCTCGGATCTGGTGGCGCTGTGTCTGGCTGCCGTCGAAGGGCGTCTGGACCAGATGCAGGCGCAGTGGGATCCCCGTCCTGCGCTGGGAGTGGTGATGGCGGCTGAGGGTTATCCGGGCGAGGTGCACCGGGGCGATGTGATCACCGGCATCGGGGCAGCGGCTGGTGAGGGCGTTCAGGTCTTCCATGCGGCCACCCGCCTCGATGGCGAGGCAGTCCTGACCGATGGCGGGCGGGTGCTGTGCGTGTGCGCACTGGGCCATGATCTGGCGCAGGCCCAAGCGCTGGCCTATCGCGGCGTGAAGGCCATCCACTGGCCCGGCGTGCACTTTCGCACCGACATCGGCCACCGGGCACTTGCGGGGCGTTGATCGGCGCGCCCATGTGAGTGTTGTGCGGCTTACTCGAGAGGCGGCGCGGCGCCGGCAGCAGGATCCGCTTCAGACGCCAGGCGGTTCACCAACACCTTGTCGACGCGGTAGCCGTCCATATCGACGACCTCGAAGCGCAGGGTGCCGTGAATGAACGCGTCGCTGGCCTGCGGAATGCGTCCCAGGCTCGACATGACGAAGCCCCCGAGGGTGTGAAACTCGCCTTCCGATGCGCCGAGCCAGTCGTCGGCCAACCCGAAGGCCTGCTGGAAGTGGTGCAGCGACAGGCTGCCGTCGACCAGCCAGGAGCCGTCCTCGCGCTCGACGACGCTGGCCTCCTCGGGCGTCTTGGGCAGATGCAGTTCGCCAATGATGGCCTGCAGGACATCGGTGAGGGTCACCAGTCCTTGCAGATCGCCGTACTCGTCGACGATCAGGGCGATTTCCTGATGCGCCTCTCGGAATTTTTCAAGCAACCTGGCGGTGGTCATGGTTTCCGTCACATACAACGCGGGCTGGACGGCACGGCTGATTTCCGCCGACCCGAAGGACGCCCCCGCCAGCATGCGCCGCAGCAGTTCGCCTGCGGGGAGGATGCCGACCACCTGATCGAGATCACCGCGGCAGACCACCAGCCGGTTGTACTCACTAGCCAGCAGCTGGGCTCGCAGCTTGTCGGTGGACGCTGTCAAATCAATGGATTGAATTTCGCGACGTGGCGTCATGATGGCCCGGATCGGCTGGGCGTCCAGCCGCATCACGTTGGCCACTAGCACCTGCTCGCTTTCATGGAAAATGCCCGCCTCTGCGCCCTGGCGGATGAGCATGCGGATTTCCTCTTCAGTCACCGCAGGCGCGACCGACTTGCGGTTGCCTAGAAGCCACAGAAGCCCATCGCTTGCCGTGGCCAGAACGGCCACCAGCGGACGGGCCGCCCGGGATAGCGTCTGCATTGGCAAGGCAATGCGGGAGGCCACTCTTTCCGGAGCCAACAAGGCCAAGCGCTTGGGGACGAGCTCGCCGACCACCACGGACAGGAAGGTCAAGAACACGACGACGGTGCCAAGCGCCAGGGCATGGCTGTGGGGCGCCAAGGCCGGGAAGCCGTTGAGCCATACGGTCAGCGGGTCGGCCAGGGTGCGTTCGCCGACGGCACCGCTGAGAATGCCCACAGTCGTGATGCCGACTTGAATGGTCGAAAGAAAATTGGAGGGCGACTCGTGCAGCTGCAATGCGGCGCTGGCGCCGGGGTGCTTGCGTTCCGAAAGATATTGCAGACGAGCGTGCCGCGAAGAGACGACGGACATCTCGGACAAGGCAAACAGAGCATTGAGCAGAATGAGGAGAGGAAGTAACAACAGGTCCATGTCGGGGGCCGTCCTGCGCCTTGTAGCGCCCGGCCTTGGGGATAGTGGGACTTTCATCCTAAAGCACACTGTCCATCCAGGCAACGCGACCAGGTGTCATCTGATTTCGTCCCTCAGGGGCAATGGTGCGTTCGCTGCGTCAAACCTCGGTCGTGCCTACGGCGCTGGCAACGCGATATCGGGCCCGAGAGCGGTGAGTCTGTGGCGGCCCGGCCGGCTATGGGGTGTGGTCGCAATGGGCCTGATGCTGTTGGTGACGCGACCCATGGCGTCGTGCGCCACTCCCGTCCAGGCCACTGACGACACCGGTCTACCGATCACTCTCGCCGCTCCAGCAAAGCGCATCGTGAGTCTGGCACCGCACGTCACCGAGCTGCTGTTCGCCGCCGGCGCCGGGAATCGTGTCGTCGGCAGGGTCGACTACAGCGATCATCCGCCCATCGCACGCGGCCTGCCGTCTGTCGGCAGTTATACCGGTGTGGACGTCGAGGCCGTGTTGGCTTTGGCTCCCGATCTGGTCGTAGGCTGGCAGGGCGGCAACCGTCCCAGCGATTTGGACCGCCTGGTCCGTCTGGGTCTGCCGGTCTATCGCACCGATCCGGTCATGCTCACAGACATCGCCGCCACCCTGCGCAAGCTGGGTCGGTTGGCCGGTACCGCTGATCGGGCCGAGGCCGCTGCCCAGTCCTTCGAGGGGGGGGTGGCCGAGCTCGCCGCAAGCCATCGCGCAGCACGCCGCGTGCGGGTCTTTTATCAGGTCTGGGATCAACCGCTGATGACCGTCGGCGGCGGCCATTGGATCGACCAGGTGATCACACTATGCGGCGGAGAGAACGTCTTTGCCGACCTGCGCACCCCCACCCCGACAGTTTCGCTCGAGGCCGTGCTCGCGGCAGCACCGGAAGTCATTCTGACTGGCGGCATGAGCAGCAAGGAACCTGCCTGGCTGGCCCGTTGGCAGCAATGGCCAAATCTGCCCGCCGTGCGCGCCGGGCATCTGCATGCCATCGACCCCGATTGGCTGCAGCGTGCCGGACCGCGCCTGCTACTAGGTGCCCGCGCCGTCTGCAGCGCGCTCGATCAGGCGCGCACAACCAAACCGATGCACTGAATCCCGCATGGAAGACTGCAAGACGAAGTATTCAGCAGAAGTGCGTGAGCGGGCAGTCCGGCTGGTGCGGGATCACCAGGGGGAGTACGGCTCGCAGTGGGCGGCGATCGAGTCGATTGCCGGGAAGATGGGTTGTTCGTCGCAGACGCTGTGCAACT
>DATLZY010000053.1:0-11848 GCA_035573755.1 Candidatus Acidiferrales bacterium | reverse complement strand
CCGGTACGACGGGACACCCAGCACGAACCACTCCAGCAGGCGTGCCTTCGTCGCATTCGGCAGCCGCACCGAGTCCCACACCGACGTCCACGTGAAACGCAGCCCGCAGGCGCGGCACTTGAGCCTGCCATCCCCCAGGCGCGGCACTTGAGCCTGCCATCCCCCAGGCGCGGCACTTGAGCCTGCCATCCCCCAGGCGATCGTGCCGACAACCCCTGCACCCGGGACATCGCTTCATGACCAAATCCGCTCGAATTTGGTCCAGTTTGGTTAGGAATTACCAAAAAACACCCCGCCGGAGCGGGGTTCCAGGTTGTGTATGTGGCGACTTACAGCGCTTTGAGCACCGGCTTGGGCGGGTTGTCCATGCGCTTGGCAAAGCCGTTCGGGCCCGCTTCGCCTACCGTCGCGGGGAACCAGAGCACCACCGACAGGTCGATGTTGAGCTTGCCCACCGGCAGTTCGGTCACCCGTACGCCCATGCGTGGCAGTGCCCCCGGGAATTTCTCGGTGGCGAATTTCTTCTCGGGCTTGTCGGCGTCCTCATAGTACAGCTCGGCTTTCACCGGCCAGTCCGGCGGAATGCGCACCTGCATCATGATGTCGAAGCCCTTGCCGCTTTCGAGCCACAGCCAGTTCTTGTCGGGGACGCGAATGGCGAGTTGCTTTTCGGTCGCATCGACCTTGCCGTCGATCTTGGCGTACTGGCCCGACGGGTTGACCGCCGCCGAGAAACGGCCGCCCTTCATGTCGTTCAGGTCCAGACCGATGTCGATGACCGGTTTGTTGAGCACGCGGGTGAGGATCTCGCCGCCCGGGATGTTGAGCCGCACCGGCAGGTCGATGCCCTCGTCATAGAGCGTCATGTCGGCGCGGATGAAAAACACCGGAATGCCGGCCACCACCACGCGGATGGAGAGCAGCAGCACCTCGCGGACCGGGCCGTGCTTCACGCCCAGCAGCTTGGCCTCGATGTTCTGGATGCCCACCGAGACGCGCGGCCAGGGCGTCACCACCCCCGTGGACAGGTCAAGGAAGATGGTGTCGAGCACCCGATGCGACGGCGTAGGGCCGGCGTTGGCGCGATAGTCCTCGAACAACAGCAGGTTGTCCTTGTTCTGCTTGAAGTTGTGGAAGTTGCCGGTGAAACGGTAGGTGTTCTCGTCGTACTTCACATAACGGGCCGGATCGCGCGCCTTGCTGCCGGTGACGATATAAGCGTAGCGTGTGCTGCCGTTGTCGCTCAGGGAGACTTCCTGGACGACTTTTCCGTCCGCGAGCGGCATGGTGGCGGGGTTGTATTGCTCCTTGCCGGTGTCGCGATGCATGAAGACGATTTCGTCCTTGGCATCGAATTTTCCGGCCGCACCGTCCAGTTCGGTCTTCGATACGCCGTCGACGTAGACCCAGCCGTCCTTGTCGCGTTCGTCGATCTGGAAGGGGATCGGGACCAACTTGCCGGCGCGGACCGCCATGACGGAGATGTCCGCGATGTCGTGTCCGGCCAGCTTGTCGGCCTGCTGCGCCGACACGACCACAGGAGCGACCCAGGTGTAGGGATTGAGGCCCATGTCCTTGGTGAGCTGGTCGATCTGGGCCGTGGTCAGGCGCCGTGAAATCTCCGGCCGATCGGCCATCAGACTGGGTTTGGCTTCCAGATCCTTGACGATCTGCTGGTACTCGGTGTCGTTGACCGAGCCATACTCGGCGGCGGCGAAGGCAGTCTGGGCAAGGCCCAGCACACCGGCGCATGCCAAGGCGGCGAGTCGCGCGTTCATGCAATGTCTCCTTGACGACGTTGAGCGGGTTTCTCGTTCCATGGAACCCTGTGATCCGCGGTGGCCTCCTCGCCGATCTGGCGCCCCCTGAGGCGGACGCGGATATTCAGATCAGTGAAGCTGCTGCCACCCTGCTTGTCAAGGCGGGACGGTGTGCTTGCAGGTGGACGGGACCGGAGACCGCCTCAAGGCGCCGGAATGGTGATTTTCATCGAGCGGAGAAGATGCTCTGTCGCGGGCCCATTTCGTCAACCCATAGACCGCGTCCGTCCTGATACCAGTCGCCGAGGTCGATGCGCAGCCGGCGGGTCTCTGGGCCGTCCAGCCGGTGGATGGCGGGTCGATGGGTATGGCCGTGGATGAGCCAGTCGGCGCCGAATCGATCCAGCAGGGCGGTTGCGGCGACCGGATCGACGTCCATGATGGCGGCCGGTTTGGCCTGCACCGCCTGTTGGGTGCGCGCGCGCAGTCCAGTGGCAATGCGGCTGCGCGCCGCGCGCGGCAGCGCGAGGAACAGGCGCTGCAGCGGGCGGTTGTGGACCACGCGCCGGAAGCGTTGGTAGCCGATATCGGCAGTGCACAACAAATCGCCGTGGGTCAGGACCACGCGCCGGCCGTGCAACTCGACGAGCGCCGGATCGGGAAGCAGCTGCAGGCCGCAGCGCCGGGCCAGCGTCGCGCCGATGAGGAAATCCCGGTTGCCGTGCTGCAAGAAGACGGGTACGCCGCCGGCCGACAGCGATCGGATGGCATCGAGTACCGGTATGAATTCGGAGGGCACCATGTCGTCCCCCACCCAGTATTCGAACAGATCGCCCAGGATGTAGACCGCCGCCGCCCGGCGCGCGTCACCTTGCAACAGCCCGATCAGGATGTCCCGGATCGCGGGCCGGGCGGGGCTGAGATGAACGTCCGAAAACAGCAGCGTGGCGGGCACGGCTCAGGGCGTGATGCGTCGCGCCGAGGTGATGACGACCGCTGTTTTGGGTACGTCCTGGTGCATGCCGCGCGAGCCGGTGGGTACCTGCGCGATCTTGTTCACCACGTCCATGCCCGAGACGACCTCGCCGAAGACGGCGTAACCAAAACCCTGCGGGGTGGGCGCGGTATGGTTCAAGAAGCCGTTGTCGACCAGGTTGATGAAAAACTGCGCGGTGGCCGAGTGCGGCGCGCTGGTACGGGCCATGGCCAGGGTGCCGGCGCGGTTGGGGGTATCGGCGCGGGCTTCATTGGGGATCGGCGCGCGCGTGGGCCGTTCGCTCATCTGCGCGTCCATGCCGCCGCCCTGGATCATGAAGCCGGGGATGACGCGGTGGAACACGGTGCCGTCGTAGGCGCCGGCATCGACATAGGCGAGAAAATTCTTCACGGTCTCGGGCGCGCGATCGGGAAAGAGCACGACATCGATGGTGCCCATCGTGGTTTCCAGACGCACGCGCGGAGCCGCAGTCCCGCCCGCACCGGGTTCGGCTGCAGCAGGATGGCTGAGCAGCATCAAAAGCATCGACAACATTCCCAATCTCCGCATGGTTTGACTCCTGATGGACCGGCGCCATCATACGGTGCCGGTCCAGTATGGCCAAACCGAGCCCGATTGGCCCGATGGCGACCGCTGGTATGATGACGGACTGATCTCTTGCTGCCGAGATTCCGACGCCGTGCTCAAAACCCGATTTGCACCCAGCCCGACCGGCCGCATGCATCTCGGCAATGCGCGCACGGCCCTGTTCAGCGCACTCCTCGCGCGCCGGGAGAACGGACATTTCGTGCTGCGCATCGAGGACACCGACGCGGCGCGCAGCAGCGTGCTGCATGCCGAGGGCGTGTTGGAGGACCTGCGCTGGCTGGGCCTGACTTGGGACGAGGGCCCGTTCTATCAGTCCTGGCGTCAGGATCTTTACGCCGCCCATTTCGACGCTTTGCGCCAACAGGGACTGCTGTATCCCTGCTTTTGTACACCTGAGGCGCTGGCCGAGCAGCGGCGGGCGCAACTCGCGGCCGGCCGGCCGCCGCGCTACGACGGCCGCTGCGCGCAGCTCGCGCTTGACGAGGCCGAGCGGCGCCTGGCAGCGGGGGAAGCGGCGGCACTGCGCTTCCGGGTGCCCGCCGGGCGGACCATCGCGTTCGAGGATCTGATCCGCGGCCCGCAGCGCTTCGATTCCGGCGACATCGGCGATTTCGTGGTGCGGCGCACCGACGGCACCCCGGCCTTTTTCTTCAGCAATGCGGTGGATGACGCCGGCATGGGCATCACCCACGTGCTGCGCGGCGAGGACCACCTGAGCAACACCCCGCGCCAGCTCCTGCTGCTGGAGGCGCTCGATCTGCCCGCGCCGCGCTATGGGCATCTGCCGCTCATCACCGGCCACGACGGCGCCCCCCTGTCCAAACGCAACGGCAGCCAGAGCGTGGCGGAGCTGCGCGCGGCGGGCTATCTCCCGCTGGCACTGCTCAATTACCTCGCGCGCTTGGGGCATCATCTGGAGGCTGCGGGGCTGTTGTCGCCTGAGGCGCTGGCGGCGGCGTTTGATCTTGCGGCCATCGGTCGTGCGCCGGCCCGGTTCGACCCGGCCCAGCTCCTGCACTACCAGAAGCTCGCCGTGGCCGCGCTGTCCGTGGATGTCTTTCTGGCCTTTGCCGGTCTCGACGCGTCGCGTGTCCCTCGCGCCCTGCAGGGCGATTTCGTCCGCGCCGTGGCGCCCAACGTGAGTTTTCCGGCCGAGGCGCAGGCGTGGGCCGATCGACTTTTCACCGATCAGCCGGTGATCGGCAGCGATCCGCCGGCCGCGCTGCGCGAAGCGGGTCCGGCATTTTTCGCACTGGCCGCACGGTTGTTCGATGTCCATGGCGCCGATGCCAAGGCGTGGACCACTGCATTGCGCGAGCAGTCCGGGCGCAGCGGCAAGGCACTGTTCATTCCGCTGCGCCTCGCCCTGACGGGACTGGAGCATGGCCCGGAGCTGCGCGACCTGCTTTCTCTCATGCCAGCCCCCATCGTGTCCGGACGACTGACTGCCGCCAGCCGGCTGGCCGCAACCGATAAGCCTTCATAAGGACCGTCCATGAGCACCCTCACTATCTACAACAGCCTGACCGGTACCAAAACGGCTTTCCAGCCGCTGCATCCGGGACGGGTCGGCATGTACGTTTGCGGGATGACGGTCTATGACTACTGCCATCTCGGGCATGCCCGCGTGCTGGTGGTCTTCGACGTGGTGGCTCGGTATCTGCGGCATCTGGGTTTCGAGCTGACCTATGTGCGCAACATCACCGATATCGACGACAAGATCATCCGTCGCGCCGCCGAGAACGGCGAGTCCATCGACGCACTCACGGAACGCTTCATCCGCGCCATGGATGAGGATGCCGCGGCACTCGGTGTGCTGCCACCCGATCATCAGCCGCGCGCGACCGCCCACATCGCCGATATCGTGGCCATGATCCAGACCCTCATCGACAAGGGCTACGCCTATGTCGGGACGAGCGGGGATGTGCTCTACGACGTGAGCCGCTTTGCGCCCTATGGGAAGCTCTCCGGACGGCGGCCCGAAGACCTGCTCGCCGGGGCGCGGGTCGAGATCGATGCCGGCAAGGATGATCCACTCGATTTCGTGCTCTGGAAACCGGCCAAGCCCGGCGAGCCGGCCTGGGACTCGCCTTGGGGTCCGGGGCGCCCCGGTTGGCACATCGAATGCTCGGCCATGGCCACGCACTGCCTGGGCGCGCATTTCGACCTGCACGGCGGCGGCATGGATCTCAAGTTCCCGCACCACGAAAACGAGATCGCGCAGAGCGAAGCGGCCACCGGCGAGCCCTTCGTCGAGACCTGGATGCATGTCGGCTTCGTCCAGGTGGGCGAGGAAAAGATGGCCAAGTCGCTGGGCAATTTCACCACCATCCGCGAGGTGCTGGGGCGCTATGCCGGTGAGGTACTGCGCTTTTTCATCCTCGGCAGCCACTACCGCAGCCCGCTGGTTTACACCGAGGCGAATCTGGACGCGGCGCGGGAGGGGCTGGATCGGCTGTACCTCAGCCTGCGCGGCTTGCCGGTTGTCACAATGGCGGAAACTGGTGCCTTTGCAGCGTCCTTCGCCGACGCCATGAACGACGATTTCAATACCGCCAAGGCACTGGCGGTGCTTTTCGAGATGGCGCGGGAAATCAATCGGCTGCGCGAGAGCGATCCGGCGCAGGCTGCGGCGCTGGGCGCCGGCCTGCGTGCGTTGGGCGGCGTGCTGGGCTTGCTGCAAACGCCTGTCGAGGCCTATTTCCAGGGCGCCGGCACGTCGGATGGGGAGCTCGACGCCGCGGCTATCGAATCATTGATCGACGCTCGGCGCGCGGCCCGCGCCCGGCGCGACTGGGTCGAGGCCGATCGCATCCGCGATGAGCTGGCGCGACAAGGCGTCGTGCTCGAGGACGGCGCGGCAGGCACGGTCTGGCGGCGCGCCTGAGGCGTCGGTCACACAGCACCGTCGCAATCGCCGCGCGGCGTTCATTGGCGGGCGCTCCGGAACCCTCGATCAGATCCGCTCAGTTAATTAAAAGATAATAATTATCGTTGACTGACACAAATCACAAACGTTATCATCTGCCCGCAGTCGCGAGAGGCGGTACCGTCGGCGCCAGAATCGCAAGCGCGATGCGCGTCGTCAGCAGGATCTGCGTCTTCGGCTTGGCATGTTGGGACGGATCCACGCAGGGCGGCTGAAGTCCGTCGCGCAGGATTTCAGGGTTTGAGAGGCAAAGCATGGCGGTAAACAAGACCGAGACCCATCTCCCGAGCCGTTCGGTGCCAAAACCCCCGGAGGTGCGGGCCGAGGCGCTGTTTGGCGGTGCCCGGGAAGTGCGCATCCATCATGCCGGCGAGATCTATCGCTTGCAGATCACCAGTGCCGGCAAGCTGTTGTTGACCAAATAAGCGTCTTCTTGACGCATCCGCCAGCCAAAGGGTTCACCGAGTAGCCAGCCCATCCGACCCGTGCAAACGGCCATGGACTTCGACTCGAGACGGGTGACCCTCAGATGAACAAGACCGCATTATTTCCTTCATCCCGGCGTACCACGCTGTCGCTGGCCCTGGCGGCGCTCTGCCCGATCCCGGCCGCGGCGGCCGATGCCGATGCCGTCCTGCCCGAGGTGAAAGTCGAGGGCGCGGCGCCGGTCGCGGGTGAAGGCTATCGGAGCGAGCGTTCCAGCACCGCCACGCGTACCGACACCCCGTTGCGCGACATCCCGCAGTCGGTGACCGTGGTGCCGGAAGCCCTGATGGAGGCGCAGGCGGCGTTCAACCTACGCGATGCGTTGCGCAACGTGCCCGGCCTGACCCTGGCGGCCGGCGAGGGCGGGCGTACCGGAGACTCGATCACCCTGCGCGGCTTCGCCGCCAACTCGGATACCTATCTCGACGGGGTCAAGGACAACGGCCAGTACTTCCGCGACACCTTTTTCATCGAGGGCGTGGACGTTCTGAAAGGCCCTTCGTCGATGCTGTTCGGGCGTGGCAGCACGGGCGGCGTGATCAATCTGCTGTCCAAGCAGGCGCATCCCGCTCAGTTGGCCGAGGCCGATCTCAGTCTCGGCAGTTACGGTCTGCGGCGCGCCACGGTGGACGGTAACTTCGGCACGGAAGAGCTGGCCGGGCGGGTCAGCGCGCTATATCACAATTCAGACAGTTTCCGCGATGAAAATTTCCTTGAGCGCAAAGCTATCGCGCCCACGGGCCGAGTGAAGCTGGGCAGCGACAGCTCGTTCACGCTGTCCGGACTGTATCAGCGCGAGGATTCCGTGTTCGATTATGGCGTGCCCATGTTCCGGGGCCGGCCCGCCAACGTCGATCGCGACACCTTCTACGGTTTCAGCGACGATCGCTTCCAGCAATTCGACGTCGCCGTGACCACGGCCACGCTGGACATGGGCCTCAGCGACAACCTGCGCCTGCGCAACACTACCCGCTACGGCGATTATCAGCGTGACTACCGCACCCATCTGTTCGGTGAGGTGACCGACCTGGGCCTTGATTCGACCGTCGCGCGCACCCAGGCGCTGCGGGCGAGTGGCCAGCAGAACCTGATCAACCGGACGGACCTCATCCTGAAGGGGAACTGGCTTGGCTACGAACACACGCTTTTGTTCGGCGCCGAGTTGGCGCGCGAGGACTACGATTTTCGCAGCAAGAACTCGACTGGTGTGGACCCGATCTCGATCTTCAATCCTGTGTCGGCATCCAGCGTCGGTGCCGGGCGCGCCAATGACCTGAACGGCACGCTTGCCGCCGATCGGGATACCGAAGCCACCACCCGCGCGCTCTATGTCCAGGAACAGTTGGCGCTGAATCCGCAGTGGAAGCTGGTCGGCGGCGCGCGCTTCGACCGGTTCGAGGCCGATTTCAATGATCGGCTGACGAGCAATACGTTTTCCGAGAGCACCGATTTCTGGAGTCCGCGCGCTGGCGTCGTCTGGCAGCCGACGGATGTCGCCTCCTGGTATGCCAGCGTCGGGCGCTCGTTCAATCCTTCGACCGAGACCTTCACGCTCAGCGCCGCGACGCAGGATCTTTCGCCCGAGGAATCCACCAACTACGAGGTCGGCACTCGCCACGAACTGCTGGACGGGCGCATGGGCTTGGCCGCCGCACTGTTCCGACTGGACAAGGACAAGGCGCGCACACCGGATCCCAATGACCCCAGCCTGACGGTGCTGGCGGGCCAGCAGGTGACCAACGGCGTGGAAGTCGAACTGAACGGCAAGCTCACGGAGACGGTGAGCGCCTTTGCCAGCGTGGCCTGGCTGGATGCCGAGATCGCCAAATCGAACGCCCTGCAGGACGGTGTGCCAATCGAGGGGAACCGGCCGCCCAACGTGGCGCGCCAGCAGGGCGTGGTCTGGGCGGACTGGGCCTTCGCGCCGCACTGGACGCTGGGGGGCGGCGTGTATTTCGTGTCCTCGCGCTACACTGACAACGGCAACACCGCCGAGCTGCCGGGGTATGAACGGCTCGATCTGATGCTGGGTTATGAGCAGCCGCAATGGGCGCTGCAGCTCAACGTACAGAATCTCACCGACGAGGAATACTACGAGTCCGGCCAGTTGCGTTCGGCCCTGCCGGGTTCGCCGCGCGCCGCCATTCTGTCGCTGAAGC
This sequence comes from Candidatus Acidiferrales bacterium, assembly GCA_035573755.1. GTDB lineage: Bacteria > Pseudomonadota > Gammaproteobacteria > UBA5335 > UBA5335 > Macondimonas. Next base: position 2,929 of record DATLZY010000053.1, on the reverse strand, counting down.
TGGTCCTGTGATGGGGTGGACAGGGCGCTTTCCGGCCAGCCAACGGAACGGCCGCTCATGAGCCCGGCGACCGTGGCCTGGATCGCACGCCTGCATGGCTGGATCGGCTTGTGGGGGGCGGTTTTGGGTCTGGTGTTCGGCGTGTCTGGATTCGTGCTCAATCACCGCGCGGTACTGAAGCTCGATCTCATGCGCTATGCCCCAACGCACCAGCGCGTCGAGGTACCGCCTGCGGCGGGCGCGAGCCCCCAAGCGCTCGCAGACTGGTTGCCGCGTGCGCTGGATTTGCCGCGCGCCAAGGTGCGCATTCCGGAGGAGAAGCGCCGCCCCGGTGCCGAAACGCCGCCGCCCACCGCCGAGGTCGCCCGGCGCTGGACCGTGATGCTCAACACGCCGCAGGAGCGCATCAACGTCGTCTATTGGGCGGGCGATCCGCTCGCCGAGGTGACGCGCGAGCGCGCGAACGTATTCGCCACGCTGGCACGCCTGCACACCGGTGCGGGGCTCGGCGCAGGCTGGATCCTATTCGCCGATACGCTCGCCGGCGCCATGATCGCCCTGACGCTGAGCGGCGTGCTGCTCTGGACCAAGCTGCATCCGGGGCGCTTGCTTGCCGTTGGGCTGATTGGCGGTACCACGGTGCTTGGCGTCGTCCTCGTGCTTTCGGGGTTGTGATGCTGGTCGTGATTCCGCAGTTACTGGACGAGGCTACGCTGACGCGTGCCCGCGCGCTGCTCAATGCCGCCGCTTTCGGCGATGGGCGCGTGACGGCGGGCGAGCTGGCCGCGGCGGCGAAGCAGAATCTCCAGCTTCCCGCCGATGCGCCCGCGACCCGCACGCTGCAGGACATGATCACCGCCGCGCTGGAGGCGAGCGTGGAGTTCGTCAGCGCCGCGCTGCCGCGGCACATCCACCCCGCCCTGATCAACCGCTACCTGCCTGGCATGGCCTTCGGCGCGCACGTCGACAACGCGATCCGCTTCGACGGCAGCGCCCTGCTGCGCGCCGATCTCGCGGCCACGCTGTTTCTGAATGGGCCGGAGGACTACGACGGCGGTGCACTCGCCATCGACGACAGCTACGGTGCACGACTGGTCAAGGGACAGCCCGGTGACCTGGTCGTCTATCCGGCGAGCAGCATCCATGCGGTGCAGCCGGTCACGCGCGGCCAGCGCGACGTGGCCATCCTGTGGATCCAGAGCCTGGTACGCGACGCCGGGCAACGCCGTGCGCTCTACGATCTGGACCGCGCCATCCGTTCCTTGCGCGAACGGGCGCCCGAGAGCCCGGAAATCCTCACCCTGACCGGCGTCTATCACAATCTGCTGCGCGCAGCAGCGGAGCTGTAGGGGCTACTCGACGCCCTGCTATGGATCACCACGCGTGTCCTGTCCGGCGCATCGGGCGACGGGATGAACATCAGTGAAGCGAGGAAGCGAGCCAGCCGGCGCGATAGCCGGGCCTTACGTTTCCGATCTCGACGATGAGGCTGGTCAGGCCGGCAGGCAGGGGATGCCCGTGCGCCGGGCGTAGGCTTCGAGCGTGTTCTGCAGCAGCATGGCGACCGTCATCGGCCCCACGCCGCCTGGCACGGGGGTGAGCCAACTTGCGCGTTCGGCGGCATCCGGCGCCACGTCACCCACCAGCGAGCCGTCGGCCAGACGGTTGATGCCGACGTCAATGACGATCGCGCCGGGCTGGATCCAGCCGCCGGGGATGAGCCCCGGTTTGCCGACGGCGGCGACCACGATTTCCGCCGCGCCGATTTCGGCCGCCAGATTGCGCGTGAAGCGGTGACAGACGGTCACGGTGGCGCCTGCCAGCAGGAGTTCCAGCGCCATTGGGCGCCCGACGATGTTCGAGGCGCCTACGACGACGGCGCGCCGACCCCGCAGCTCGAGCCCAGTGTGCTCCAGAAGCCGCATGATGCCGTAGGGTGTGCAGGGCCGCAGTAGAGGCAGGCGCAGGGCGAGCCGGCCCATGTTGTAGGGGTGGAAGCCGTCGACGTCCTTGGCGGGATCGATGGCTTCGATGATGGCTTCGCTGTCGATGTGCTCCGGCAGCGGCAGCTGCACCAAGATGCCGTCGATGGCCGGATCGGCATTGAGATCAGCGATCAGGGCCAGCAGATCCGTTTGCGAGATGTCCGCCGGCAAGGCGTGATGGTGGGAGGTGAAACCGGCGGCTTCGCAGGCGGCGCGCTTGTTGCGCACATAGATCGCCGAGGCGGGATCCGCGCCGACCAGCACCACGGCCAGACCCGGCGCGCGGCGGCCGTCGCTGCGCCAGCGTTCGACCTGCGCCGCGACGCGGCTGCGGACTTCCAGAGACAGGGCGCGACCGTCGAGGGTGCGGGCGCTCATGGGCATGAACCCGAAAGGGACGTGGACGAGGCGGCGGACGGCATGGAACCCGAACCGGCAGGGAAGATCGGGCCGCGATTCTCGCATGCCGGCAAAACGCGCGGCAAGCTGGTGTATGCGTCCACCACCTTTGGCACTCGGGATAATGCTGGAGGAGGGATGATAGAGGGGGATGTTGTCCGAGGGCAAAGTGTGGGCGCTGGGTGTTGTAGAAGATGAGCCAGTCGGCGAGTTTTTGGTTGAACAGGGCCAGGTCGGTAAAGAGCAGGTCTTCGTGGTCGTCGACGAAGGATGCCTGGAGGGTGCGGTTGAAACGACGTCCCCCCGCTTTCAGTAGCGGTTCGATCTAGAGTCCTAAGGATCGTGTCCAAAACGGCCAGTGGTGAGAGTGCCCGATGAATCGGCGCCAGCGGGACGATTGGATGGGGGGTAACGCGCGCTGTCGGCGGTGTCGTCAGGCGAGAACGGCCACGCTGCGGGCCGCTCGACAGCCGTTGTCCGGCTGCCGGACGGATCTATCCTGCGCTGGCCGCGGCCAGTTGCTTGCGGCACAGCCACAGGTTGCC
>DATLZY010000052.1:0-8170 GCA_035573755.1 Candidatus Acidiferrales bacterium | reverse complement strand
CAAACTTGCTGCGCCACAGCTCATACCAGCCCTCGCTGAAGCCCTGCCGGCAGCACAGCTCCTTGACCGGCACGCCAGCCTCCGCCTCACGCAGAAAGCCTATCATCTGCTCTTCGGTAAACCGCTTCTTCACCTCCCATCCCCTTGCCTTCGGGGATCAGACTCCAAACCCCCATCTACTCAAAACCGGGGGGGACGTCGGTGCCGGGATCGACACGCCCATACAGAATTGACGCCGGTCCCTTCAGCACTTCGATGCGTTCGAGGTTGGCGGTGTCTTTGATCGTAGCGATGGTGAGCGGAAGCGTCAGGCCATTGCGGAACAGATTGAGACTGGAGAATCCGCGCAGCTTGTAGACGTAGCCTTCGAGGTCGTTGTTGTTGGCGCGCACGCCGATTTGGAAATTGACCGATCGATTATCCGCAAATCATGCCGGGGGGGTGCGACAAATCGTCGCACCAGCCTTGCCGCCACCGATGCAGAGGGACGGCGGCACACGGCGTTGCGGTTGGCATCCAGAGCGGCTGTTTCAGAAACGGACGTTGGCGGTCAGGTAATAGGCGCGTCCGTCGGCCGGCGAATGTAGGCTCTGGGCGCCGTCGTACCAGACGTATTCGTAGTATTCGTCCGTGAGGTTACGAACCTGGAAGTCGAGCGCTAGCTGCCGGTTGACCTGCCAGTTGGCGCCGACGTTGGCGATCACGTAGCGGCCGTAGCGCGGCTGGGTATTGGTGCGCTCGAGGTAGTAGTCATCCTGCCCCAGCACCTCGGCTGAGAGCGCCCAGGCGGGGGTGAGCTGGTATCTCGCGCCCGTGCTCAGCAGCCAGTTGGGCACGTGGTCAATTTCCTTGCCCTGGGTGGCGGGTTGGTTGGGGTCGGGCTTGATGATCTCCGATTCCTGCAGGGCGAGCGCGACCCAGGTGTCGAAATCGGCCGTCCAGCGGGCATTGAGCTGGGCGTCGATCCCGCGTCGCCGGGTCTCGCCGACTGCCACCGAATCCCCGCTGGGGTTGTTCAGTTCACGTCGTTCTTCCTTGGTGGCGGTCTGTTGCCAGAGCGCTAGGCGACTCTCGATGCCGTCATGGGGAGCAAACTTCACGCCCAGTTCCATGCCGGTGTTGATCGAGGGGTCGATGTTCGCGACGCGCGGGGGAATCAGGAAACTACCGGCGCCCACGCCGATCTGGAAACTGCGGCCCCAGTTGGCATAGATGCTGGTGTCGTCGAAGGGGAGATAGACGACCGACAGCTTGGGCTGATTGATCAGCCCATAGTCGTTGATGGGCGCGGTGGTGTCTTGGAGGTTGTTGGTGAAGTCGCCGTCGACCTTGTCGACGCGCCAAGCCGGCACGATCTTCCAATGCGCATTGGGCATGACGACGGTCTGCACATAGGCGCCGAGGGTGTCGAGGCTGAAATCCTGATCACGAGTCTGAGTGGCACGCGCCCGCTCGTTGGTCAGATAGCGCAGGCTGGTGTTGTCCTGGTTCTCGACATTGGCGCCGACTTCGAGTGCGAACTGGTGCGCCCAGTCAACGGCGGGCCGCCAGGTCGCGCTGGTCAACAGGCCGGTGTGGCGCTCGCGGGTGTCGCGCTCTTGCTGCTGCACAGCGGCCGAGAATTTGACGAAGCGCTGATCGTCGTATTCGTTGCGATACGCGCGCGCCACCAGCGACACATCCCCGACCTCGCCCTCGTAGTGCAGGCTGCCGGTGCGCATGTCGCGATTGCCGCCGTCGGATGCGTTATAGGCGTTGGTGGTCCGAGGATCGGCGCGCGAATCGGCCAGGGTGAGATAGCCCGGCTCCTCGGCATCGGCTGAATAGTCACGCAGGATGAGGCCGAGTCGATGCGCGCCATTCTCGTCCAGATTCAGGAACCACTTGCCCGCAAAGCTCTGCTTGTCCAGGTCAGCATGCTCGCGGTAGCCGTCGGTACGGCGGCCGCCGACAAAGTAGTGCTGGGACAATCGATTGCCTTCGATACCGATGGCCGCCTGCACGTCCTGCGTGCTGAAGCTGCCGGTCGAAAGGCGCAGCTTGCGGTAGTCACCGCTGGTGTGGGTAACGATCGTGGCATTGCCGGCGATGTTGTAGAGTCCATAGCGGGGATCATTGGTGCCCTTGACCGTCTCGATGTACGCGATGTCGAGCGGCATCACCATGTCGATGAAAGGCATATTGCCGTCGTTGGTGTTGCTCGGGATGCCGTCGATCAGCAGCTTGACGGCATTGATCTCGCCTTCGCCGTTGAAGCCGCGGAAAGAGAGCTTACCGGAGGTCGTACCCTGGTTGAATTCGGTGATCTGTACCCCGGGCATGCGCATGAACAGTTCCCAAGCCGAGTCGACGCTCTGGTTCTCGATCAGGTCAGCCCCCATGCGATCGACCGAGGTGAAAATGCCTTGGGTCGAGAGCGCTCCGAGCTCGGCGGCGTTCACCGAGACTTCGCCGAGCGTGAGGATGGCGTCGGATTCGGCGGCTTGCGCCGATGCGGCAGCGATGCCGGCCATGATCAGTAGACAGTCGCGATGAAGACGATGGGTCATGACGAAGGTCCTCATGATGAATGTCCAGCAGCGGCGCAAGCCGCCGAGTGCTGTGGTCGGAGTGGGCAAGTGCAGTGGGTGATCTTGGTTGCAGAGCGATCCAGCAGCTGGCTGCCCGCCTCGTAGGTGAAGTCTTCCGAGTTGGCCCAGAAGCGCTCGGCATCGAAATGACCGAGTTCGTTGACCAGCTTCCAGTTCGCGTCGATGCGATATTCGGCGTTGGTGCGCAGCCAGAGGCGGTGTCGGAGTCCATGCGTCCATCGGTGACGTTGTAATGGTCTGACGCAGAGCACGGTCGATGACGAGGCCGTCTGGCACAGACACCACGCTTGATGGCGAACGTGCAACGTCGCGCGGCAGCAGGGACGTGATAGGGCATGGTGAATCGGTCGTAGAAGTAATCGGCCGCAGCCGAGAGCGTGAGGCGATCGTTGGCCTTGATCACGATGCCGGTGGCGAGCGCGCCGGTGCGCGAATTGGTGTCGTCGACATGGCCGCCGGATGGTCCGACGACGGTATCGGCGCGCACGGCCACGCAATCGGACAAGAGCCGGTCTCCTCCCCCCACGGCGGCGCGCCAGCTGTCGAAACTGCCGTAGCTGAGCAGCGCCTCCTCTGATGAGGCCTCGAGCAACGGCTTTTTGGTGACCAGATTGATGGCGCCGGCGAGGGAACCGACGCCGTGCATCACCGACGCGGGCCCTTTCATGATTCCGATGCGTTCGACGTTCCAGGTGTCGTAGTCGCGTGAGCGCAGGAGCGAATCAATGGCATGCACGCCATCGATCATGTAGCCGGTCGCCGCGCGCGAAAAACCGCGCAGGGTGGCCGCGCCGGATTCGCCGGGCAGATTTCCGGCGCTCACGTCGGCGGACGAGCGATAAGCTTCGATGAGCGTGGGCGCACCTTCCCGCTGCGGGCGTTCCTGTGTCAGGACCTCTACCGCATTGGGGGTCTCGGCGGCCTCGAGTGGAATCGACGGCGCTTCCGACGCACCTTCCACGGACACCTCGGGCAGCGTGAGCGACGCGGTCGGGACGGTTTCCTCGGCTCCTGGCAGATGACTGGCCAAGGCGAGGACATCCAGCAGAGGCGTCAGCCGCTTGCGGTTTGCAATCAAGGGCTCTTCCCTGAGCGATGTTTTTTGGCGGGAGCGCTATTGTGTGCAAGGTGGGCAATGAGCGGAATGCGACAAATCGTCGCATCCCTTGACGTCACAAGCGGATGCCCCCGTTGCCACTGCGAGCATTGGGACGTCGGGATGCAGAGAGGCGATCCGGCTCGGGGGCAGTCTAGCAGCCGTCTCAGGCGTTCGAGCGCCGGCGCTTGCGGCTGAATCGGCCCGCCCGGTTTTTCTTAAGCCAGATGATGATGCCGGTGACCGAGAGCATGGTAATCACCAGGCCCAGCGCGCTGACGAAGATGCGATACGGCAGACCGAAGACGTTGGCTTCGTGCAGTGCGAATAGCCAGCTGGTCACGGTGTTGCCGGCGTATTGCCCCTGAGGTAGCAGCAGCAGGCGCTGCATGCCGGTATCGGCATCGAACCAGACACGCGTGATACCGCGTTTGTCCTGTAGGTCGAGGCTGCTGCGCACCCGATATTCATAGGTACCCCACTCGGGGCGCAGGCGTAAGGCGATGGGCCGCTCGATTGTGAAGCCTTCGGTCTGCGCCGCCGCGCTCATGAGCGCAATCCCGCGCTGTTCGGCCTCGCGCCAGCCCAGTCGCGGCGTTTCGAGCCGCTCGGCGCGCGGCGTGAACGTGGTCCAGGGCGCATGGAATTCCATCACAGCGCGGGTCGTCCAAGTGTAGACCGTGTCCCAGAGGTTCATATACACCGATGACCAGGCGAAGACCAACAATGCTGGCCAGAGCCACAGACCGCTGGCGCGATGCAGGTCGAAGTTGAGCTTGGTGGGGCCTGCACTCCAGCGCACCTTCCATGCCGGCCGCCAGCGCGCTAACCAGGACTTACCCGGGGCTGCGTCTGCCGCATTCGAGATCGGTCGACGGCGCCGGATCGGAAAGGTGAGGTAGAGGGCGACGAAGCAGTCCAGCGTCCAGATGAGCGCGCAGATGCCCAGTATCCAGATGCCAACCTTGCCGAGCGCCAGCTCATAGTGCAGGCGATAGACGAAGCCCATGAGATTGGTCAGCCCCTGACTGAGGTCGCCGAAGCGCCGCTCGAACAGGACGCTGCCATCACACGGGGACAGAAACACGTTGTCGTAAGTGAGCGCCGGTGCGCCGGGCGCAGCCTTCACGGCGGCCAACGTGGCGCCCTGATTGCCTTCGATGGTCACCGCCGTGACGCGCAGCACCGGCCGGGCGGTCTCCAGACGCGCCGCGAGCTCCCCCGGACCAAGCGGGGCCGCGCAGGGTTGCGCCGGATAGAATTGCGGGTTAATCGCCCGTTCGATCTCGGGATAGAAGGCCAGGAGACTGCCCGTCAGACCGACCACGATGAGCAGTCCGGCCATCGTGAGGCCCGCCCAGCGGTGCAGCCAGACCCAGAAGCTGCGCCGCATGTCAGCGCGTCGCCCGAGAGGGCGCGGAACGGATCGTTGCCGCCAGAGGCCTGCGCGTAGAGCCAAGCAGAGGATGGCCGGCTTTCATTTTCCCTTCCCTGCGAACGAAATCTCGACAGTCGACTTTTCATGCTAAGGGAAAGCCATAGCGGAAGGTGTGCGACAAATCGTCGCACCGGGGTTGGGCACGCCCTACAGACCGGCTTGCAGGCGTGGGTTGCGGCCGTTTGATGCTCGATGGTTTCCGATGATGCGTTGCCCGGTGGGCGCCTCACAAGGGCGCGATGCACGAAACACCGCGCCCTCGACGCTGGTTGCGACCGATCACGATGCGTGTGTGATGGTCGCGCCGAGGCATCACAGATTCGCCACGATCTCATCGACGTACAGCGGTCCCTCGTAGACTTCCTTGCCGTTGACGAGCACCTTGCCGTGCTCGCCGCCCGTGATCGGCTGGGCCACGAAACCGTTGCGGTCGCTCCAGGCGGTGGCATCTCCGCCGTTGGTCACCTTGACCGTGATCTTGGCTTTCTTGATCGGGTTGCGATTTTGATCGACCAAACGGAATACCAGCATGTCTGCTCCTCCTGTGTTGTGTCGTCAATGGCGTTTGCGCAACCAACGATGCCCTGGATGCCTGGATAAGAGTCCCTGTATCTTGCATCAGGCCCGATGGGCGGGCTCACGCACACCAGGGCGATCGTCGGTATGCACCGGATTTTGACTGATGCAGTGTATCAGTCATCAGTCGAAGTCCTCACAGGTGCGACAACGTGACGCATGTCAAAGCAGAATCGCATTTCATAGCATGATACGGCTGACGGCTTGGTTTCCCGATGATTTCTGGGGAAACGGCATTCGCATGAGCCTTATCGTGGGACGGACGGCCATCTCGCGACCTGTTTGCGTGACCATTGCTGTGAGGAAATGGCATGAATATGTTGAAATCGCTCTGGAAATATGGACGTTTCTTTGCGATCACATGGATTGCATTGATCTCGCTTGTTCTTTTTTTCGTCGGCGGACAACCGATCAAAATATTTGCCGTTTCGATGGTCGTATTCGTCATTCTGGGCGATATTCTTCTGGGTAAGGATGAAGGGATTTATACATACGATCAGGCGTGGATCTTCTATCCGCTGCAGTATGCGGCACAGGTAATAAACATCCTGACGGTGATGATGTTTGCCTGGCTGCTCGGCTATTACGTCACGGGCAACGATCCCTTCGGATTCGGCGGTTTCGTGCGATCTTTTACGGGGTATGACCTCCTGGCCGCCAACGCCGACAACACCTTCGGCGTGATGCTGAGCGCGCTGGGGCTGGCCGGGGTGGCGGCGGCCAATGCCTCGATCGTCATCGGACATGAGCTGACCCATCGTACCGAAAACCCGGTGGCGGTGTTCATGGGACGCCTCGGTGAGGCCTTTGGCATGTTCACGCTGTTCTCGATCCGCCATCCCTACGGTCATCACAACCTCGTCTGCACGCCGGCCGACCCGGCCACCAGCATCCGCGGCGAGAATTTCTATCACTTTGTCATTCGCTCCACGCTGGGGCAGTACAAGATGACCTGGGATCTGGAGAAGGAACGCCTGAACCGCATGGGCCAAAATCATGTCAGTCTCGCCAATCGTGCCATCCGCGGTTGGCTGATGGAGGCGGCGGTGGCGCTGTTCTTCGTGGCGGCGGCGGGATTCGTGGGTCTGCTGGGCTACCTCGCCGTCGGTCTCATCGCCCGGGTGGGCCTGGAACTGGCGAATTACATCGAGCACCACGGCCTGGTGCGCGTGCCAAGCGAACCCATGCAGGTGCGTCATGCCTGGAACTGCAACCATCGTGTTTCGAACTGGTATCTGTGCGCTATTAATCGCCATTCGCATCATCATGCGGATGCGAGCGTGGAATTCTGGGATCTGAAGCCTCTGGTCGGTGAGGCACCCCATACGCCGGGCGGCTATACGACGGCCTTCTTCTACGCTCTGATTCCGCCGCTCTGGTTCAAGAAGATCAGCCCGCTGCTGCTGGAATGGGATCGCACCATGGCCACCGAGGCCGAGCGCCGGCTGGCGGCCGAGCAGAACGTGAAGAGCGGCGTGTCGTATCTGGAAAACGAAACCTACGGCTATAGCCGCGAGGAACTGCTGCGCGGCAGCCAGCTCCCGCCGGATTGCAGCCTGCTGCCGGCTTGATGAGCGATTGGGTACACATGGTCCATTGACACAAGGGACACCCGCTTCAGCGGGTGTCCAGACCTGTCGGCGGAGCCCTATGCGCACCCATCTGAAATCCAGAACCGGACTCCCTGCCCGCACCAAACAAGCGCGCAGCCCGGTAGGGCTTCACCGCGTCGGTGGCCAAAATCCATGACAGTGCTCATCTGTCCTTTCGTCGGCGATCACCGGCGCTGAGGGTGTTTGAAACGTCCTTCGTCGAAGACATCAGCACAACTGAGGGAGTGTGTCCCATGTATCGATGGTATTCCCCGCGTGGGTTGCGACGCGGGCTCGTTTTGGCCGCCCTGGCGTCCATGTTCTGGATTTTCTGGGCCATCGGCTTCTTACAAGGTACAGGTCATTCGCGGCGGATCGTCATACAGGCTGGCGTTTCGGACATGAGATCCGGTGCTTTCTGCGCTGCAGAAGGACATCCGTTGTGATGTCTCCCGGAGCTTTCAGAATCGGATTTTGATCAAGGGGTGAAGGATGGATCTGCTTGGCATGTACCCGACCTTCTATGTTCCGCAAATCGGTACGGCTTGGGTCATGGGTATCATTGGCGTCATCCATGTCGTCGCTTCGCACACATCGGTCGGGGCGTCGTTTCTGTTTGCGCTGCTGGAGACTAAGGCCTATCGGGATGGAGAACCCCAAATCCTGGAGTACATCAAAAAGTACGGCGTCTTCCTGCTGGTGTTTTCGTACATCATCGGTTCGATCACGGGGCCCGGTGAGGTTGCCCCTGAAAACTGGAGTTCTTAACCCTTGTTGAAAATACCGACAAGGAGTTCAGAGATGAGTGACAAGCAGGTGCGTGCGCAGTACACGCGAGAGTTCAAGCAGGAGGCTGTTCGGCAGGTCCGCTCGGGTC
>DATLZY010000051.1:0-50692 GCA_035573755.1 Candidatus Acidiferrales bacterium | reverse complement strand
GACCCGAGCGGACCTGCCGAACAGCCTCCTGCTTGAACTCTCGCGTGTACTGCGCACGCACCTGCTTGTCACTCATCTCTGAACTCCTTGTCGGTATTTTCAACAAGGGTTAAGAACTCCAGTTTTCAGGGGCAACCTCAGGGATGAGTTTGACCTTGAGAAGGCTGTTTGGCGTATCCCGGCGCAGCGCATGAAAGCACGCAAGGAGCACGTCGTGCCTCTGCCACGACAGGCAGTGGAGATGCTCAAAGGACTGCATGCCATTACCGGCAACCGCAAGCACTTGTTTCCTGGCCGAGATGATCGCAACGCCCCTATGTCCGCCGCATCGCTTCGCCAGGCACTCAAGGTTTTGGGGTGGAGTGGCGCCTATAGCCCACATGCCACGCGGACCAGCGGCAGTACCCGTCTTAACGAGATGGGCTACCGTCCCGATGCCATCGAGGCGCAGCTTGCCCATGCCGACCAGAACAATGTGCGTCGCACCTACAATCACGCCACCTATTTCGATGAACGTCGCGCCATGATGCAGGAATGGGCGGACAGATTGGACGAGTGGAAAGAGCAAGCACAGGCATGACCACAAAGATCATGGCTCCAGATATTCCCAACTCCGATGCCGTCGCCGAGCTGCGCACCAGAGCAGAGGCAACCTGCGACCGATATGGCGTTCAGCGCCGCGAGCAATGTGTAAATGCTTTCCTGCGGCTGGCAGAAAGTTTTCGTTGGCGTACGATGCCGCCCCCTGAAATTGAAGAAGGCACACTTGAGCAACTAAAAAGACGCCGAGATGCGGCGTCCCGGTTAAGCAAGGCGCTTCGAAGCCTGGACGAAGAGTCGGCAGCGCTATTACCCGAATTTCTGAGGAAGGACCTGCCTACCCATAAGCTGTTCTGCGAGTCGCTACACTCCATGAGCAGGCAACTATCAGCGTCCGGAGCAAGCAGAGAACATGAGGCCAAGGAGCTGATCGCGAAGCAATTTATCGTTACCTGCCAGCAATTCAGAATTCCGATCAAGTGGAGCAAGGAGTTCGAGTACCACTCGGTGAACAGCAAGAACGAGCCATCCGCCTATCTCCTCGGCGCCATCTATGCTGCAGGCGGCATGAAGGCCGATGCTGAAACCACGCCTGCTCATCGCGCCAATCACTATCTGGGGCGTTTCAGCAAAGGATTTACCGTCGCTATCGATGGAGTTGTAGTCCGGGTTCTGCTGAAGAAAACAGTGATAGAGCCCAATCTTTACATGTCCCAGATAATGAAAGCCGTCTCCGAGGGACGTGAACCAACCCTGCCCACAAGCAGCATCCTTACGGCATCTTGCCAAGGATACGAGCTTGGATTGTCTCGGCCATTTTGTGAAACATTCGACTGGCACAGCTGAGGCCACTGCTCGACACCGGTTTGCATGCTGGGTGATTTCAGGCCCGAGAATAGGGAGTGCAGGTGACAACCGTGCTCCCTGACTTCATAACCAGATCTTTTGCATGATCCCTTCGTGTTTCAACACGTTAAGAGGAACAGCATGCAAATCATCAAGACGCAGGATGTCTGCATGAAGATCTCGGTCAGCCGGACAACCCTCTGGCGACTTTGCCAGACTGAAGATTTTCCGAAGCCAGTTCGGCTAGGCCCTGGCGGCCGTTCGATTGGCTTTTTTGCCCACGAGATCGACGCATGGCTTGAGACTCAGGCTGCGGAGCGTGAGCACGCTGGTTGTCCGGCTCGCAAGAGGGCGAGGTCATGAGCCGCATCCGCGTTGACGACTCCGCCGAATACTGGTGGTCTCTGCCTTGCAGCCTGTTACGCGACTCCCGGTTGAGCTATGAAGCCCGAGGCGTGGCTTGCCACTTGCTCTCGCTAGGCCGTAACTGGCAGTTGCGCGCTGTCGCACTGCCGCGCGTGCTGCACGATCAGTCGCGAGCGAAAGGCCATCTTGGGCGAGACCTTTGCCGCCGCATCCTGCGCGAACTTGAAGATGCCGGCTACCTGGCGCGGAGGAAATTCCAGGACGAGGAAGGGCTTTGGCGATGGGAGTCCGTGTTGACACCCGTTTCGCAAAAGGTGCCACAGACATCCATGGCCGGCTTGGCCGGCGACGGAGAAACCGTGGACGGCGCATCCGTCGCCGGTCAGGGCGGTGATATAGGTGTAGGTGAATACAAGGAAGAAGTAGTAGTAAAAAATATAAAACCACTACTACAGACAGGGGCTGTGGATAACTCTCCGAAAACGGGAGAGGCTTCCGCGCCCTTGGACTTGTCGCACCCTTCTCTTCTGCCCTACCTGCGCGTCATAAGCGACGTAACCCGCCGCTTCGGGCCCTCGCTCACGGCAGAACAAATACAGCTTGCCGCTGACGAATTGGCTGGCGTGCTATCGGCGGCCGGCAGTGGCAAGCATGTGGGCATCCGCTCCGTCCGCTCATGGTTGCTGGCCGTGATGAATAGCGCTGTCGCGGGGGAATTCATCCCTGAGTTCGCGCCGAATATCGCCCGCTGGCGAAAGAACCGACAGGAAGCGATGGAGGCAGCGCAGTCGCGCGCTCCTGTGCAACAGTCAGAAGCCGAGCGTCAAAAAGCAAAGGCTGAACGCGCAAAGGCCATTGCCGATTTGAGAGCGATGTTTCAGGGCCGGAAGCAATGATTGACGCGGATGAGATGGTTGCGCTCATCGAGAGTTGCCGGCGCGAGATGCAAGCCATGCTTCCGGCCGATGAATTTGCCAGCTTGAGTAGCAAGACCAGGCAAGACTATCGCCAGCTCGGCCGAACGCTGTTGCAGCGTGCCCGCTACGCCGAAGGTGGTGTGGCCGAAGTCATGACGGCCACCCAGCGTCCGACAACCTACTACAAACGCCTCGCAGCGCTTCGCTACTGCCTGTACGCCGATCTTGTCGAGCAGCTGAAAAGCCTGCGTTCCGCGCTCTCTACTCGACCTATGGACAGGTTGCAAGTAATGGCCATCCAAGCCCAATTGCAACAACAGCGTACATTTCTGCGCGAGTTCGATATAGCCCGGCAAAGCGGCCCTACCGATGAGCGCCGCAAGCGTGCCAGCAAGCGGCAAGCCTTGCGCGGCCTCCCCGGCGACTGGCGCGAGCGACTGTCTCAGCGCGCTGCGAAAGGCAAGTATGCCGATGCGATTCTGGTCGCCGCGCTGACCGGCTGCCGCCCGGAAGAACTGCGGCGCGGCGTGCTCATTCGCCGGGTGGACAATCCGCGCAGCGGCATGGGCGAGATCAGATTCGAGATCGATGGCGCCAAGGTCAAGGCGCATCAAGGTCAGCCGCACCGCTTGATCGCCTATGGCGTACACGATCCCCATCCATTGCTGGAGGCTCTGCGCATCCGGCTAGCGAGGCGGCGGGAATTGCTCGTTTACATTGACAGCCCGGTCAACTTCACCGTCGAAATCCGTCGGCTGGCACGTAGCCTCTGGCCGAAGCACAAGCACGCTATCACGGCTTACTGCCTGCGCCACCAATGGGCTGCCGACCTGAAACGGCACGCGGCTGCGGATTCAGTTAGCCAGGGGCTGGGACATGCCAGCGCCAAGACACGGCGACACTACGGGCAAGCCAATCAGGCCAGCAGCCGGCATGCCCTGCATCCCATCGCCATCGAGGCTGAGCGCCCTGTAAAGCCGACTACCGCTAAGGGGCCGCGTCATCGAGCAGCCTCAAGCACGGAATCCACGCCCTGAAGAGAATCATGGCGAGGTGTGGCAAAATGCAGTACATTTGCGTGACATCACTGACGAGACGCTGCCATGTCACGCCTGAAGGACGAAACCCTATCCATCCGCACCTCCGCTGAGATCAAGCAACTTCTGCGCTTGGCTGCTGAGCGCGAGCGCCGCTCGGTGGCTTCAATGATCGAAATTCTGGTGTTGGAGTACGCTCGTACGCATGGCCTGAAACCAGATCCTCAAGGTGAGCCTGTAAAGGGGGGGGTCTGAGGATGGCGAATGCCAAGGAAGCGCAAGCGCGCATCAAGATCAACAAACTGCTGGAATCTGCTGGCTGGCGGTTCTTTGACGATGCCAAGGGCAAGGCCAACGTAGCGCTGGAGCCCAACGTCAAGCTCAGTCAGGCCCAGATCAATGACCTGGGCGAGAACTTCGAAGCGACCAAGAATGGCTTCGTCGATTTTCTGCTGCTGGACGAAAAGAGCTTCCCGCTGGTGGTGCTGGAAGCCAAATCCGAAGACAAAAACCCGCTGGTCGGCAAGGAGCAGGCGCGTAAATACGCAAAGTCACTCGACTGCCGCTTCGTGATCCTCTCGAACGGCAATCTGCACTACTTCTGGGATTTACAACAGGGCAACCCGCACATCATCACCGCTTTCCCGACTCCGGACTCACTCAAGAGCTACCGGAAGTTCGAACCTGACCAGAGGCGCCTGATTACCGAAGCCGTCGGACGCGACTACATCGTCCAGACCCAGCTACCGGGCTACGAGAAGGAAGCGGGTTGGCTCAATGCGGACGAGCGCCCGGCTTTCATCGCCAAGAACAAGCTGCGCTTCCTGCGGGACTACCAGAAGAAGGCGCTCAATGCCATCCAGGACGCAGTGGCTGAAGGCTCGACACGCTTCCTGTTCGAAATGGCGACCGGCACCGGCAAGACCCTGACCTCTGCTGCCGTCATCAAGCTGTTTCTTCGCACGGGCAACGCCCGCCGCGTACTGTTCCTGGTGGATCGACTGGAGCTGGAGGATCAAGCTGCCAAGGCGTTCAAGGACTATCTGAAGAACGACTACGCCACAGTCATCTACAAGGAGCGCCGTGACGACTGGCGCAAAGCCGAGATCGTGGTCACCACAGTGCAGTCGCTGCTGTTCAACAACAAGTACAAGCGCCTGTTCTCGCCCACCGACTTCGACCTGGTCATCTCGGACGAAGCCCACCGCTCCATTGGCGGCAATGCCCGCGCCGTCTTCGAGTATTTTGTCGGCTACAAGCTAGGCTTAACCGCAACGCCGCGCGACTATCTCAAGAGCTTTGACGCGAGCAAGCCCACCACCCGCGACCCGCGCGAGCAGGAGCGTCGCCTGCTGCTGGACACCTACCGCACCTTCGGTTGCGAATCCGGGCAACCGACCTTCCGGTACTCGCTGCTGGATGGCGTCAAGGATGGGTTCCTGATCAACCCTGTGGTGGTCGATGCCCGAACCGACATCACCACCAAGCTGCTATCTGAGCAGGGCTATGCCGTGATGGCTCCCGTCGGCGAGGACGGGCAGCAGGAACAGCGCTTCGTTTCCAAGGACTTCGAGAAGAAGTTTTTCTCCAAGGCGACCAATGAGCTGTTTTGCCAGACCTTCATCAAGAACGGTTTGCGTGACCCCGTCACCGGCGAGTTCGGCAAGGGGCTGGTGTTTGCCGTCAGCCAAAACCATGCCGCCAAACTCACCCAAATCCTGAACGAGCTGGCTGACGTTCTGTGGCCTGACAAGTACCAGTCGGACTTCGCGGTGCAAGTTACCTCCAGCGTATCCGATGCCCAGCAGTACACCATCAACTTCACCAACAACAACCTGCTGGGCTCGGCCAACTTCAATGTCCTGTACAAGACCAGCAAGGCGCGCGTATGCGTGACCGTGGGCATGATGACCACCGGGTACGACTGCCCGGACATCTTGAACCTGGCATTGATGCGCCCTGTGTACTCGCCGTCCGATTTCGTGCAGATCAAGGGACGCGGCACGCGCAAGCACAACTTCCTTGAGCAGTTGTTCGATGATGAACTGAAACCGCTGATCAACGAGCCAGAAAAGACCCGCTTCAAATTCTTCGACTTCTTCGCCAACTGCGAATACTTCGAAGAAAAGTTCGACTACGACGAGGTTCTTAAACTTCCAGCCCGAAGTGCTGAGGGTGATGGACAGGGCGGCGAACCACCGCCCCCACCGCCGACGGGCGGGCTCTACGAGCACACGGGCGCCGATGCCATCTTCCACGTAGCCGAGCAGCAAATCGGCTACGAAGGCATGAAGATCGACCGGATGCTCTTCGAGAAATTCGAGGATCAGGTCAAGGCCGATCCGACGCTGCAGCAGCAGGTTGAAAACGAACAGTGGGAGCAGGCCATCGACTACGTGACTAGCCACTTGTTCGACAAGCCCAACGAGTACTTCAACCTGGAGAAGCTGCGCCGCGCAGCCGGGGTGGATCGACGGCTGAGCCTGAAGGAAATCCTGCAAAAGATTTTTGGCCTGATCCCCTACTTCAAGAGCAAGGATGAGCTGCTGGAGGATGAATTCCAGGAGTTCCTGCTCGCCAACCAGAGCAAGCTGGCCGAAGACCAAGGCGCTGCTGTCCTGGCCATGAAGTACTTCTTCAAGGCGTATGCCACTGACGCAGCCCTGCGCGCCATCATCGACGACAAGCGCTTCGGCGAGCTGAACGTGAACCCGGCCTTTGGCGTGGGCGACCTGCGCGCCGTGCCGCCCGAGTGGCGCGAAGGTATTCCCGAGTACGTCAAAGACTACGTCCCGCTCAACCAATTCATGTAAGTCATTCAAGGCCGCCCAAGCGGCCGAACGAGAAGAACAACACCATGCTGGATACCGACACCAAACGCCGAATCGATTCCTGCCGCGACATCCTCGTCGGCAAGGTGCCCGACCCCAAGAGCCAGGTCGAGCAGATCACCATCGCACTGATCTACAAGTTCATGGACGACATGGACGCCCAGTCCGAGGAGTTCGGCGGCAAGCGCAGTTTCTTCGTTAACGGCTTCGAGAAATACAGCTGGAGCAAACTGCTGGCGCCCAGCATGGGCGGCCAGGACACGCTGAACCTCTACTCCGAGGCCATTGGCAAGATGACCGAGAACACGCACCTGCCAGCGTTGTTCCGCGACATCTTCAAGAACGCCTACCTGCCGTACCGCGATCCGGAAACGCTAAAAGCGTTTTTGAAAGAGATCGACGGCTTTTCCTACGATCATTCCGAGCGACTGGGCGACGCTTTCGAATATCTACTGTCGGTGCTGGGCAGCCAGGGCGATGCGGGCCAGTTCCGTACGCCGCGACACATCATCGACTTCATCGTCCGGGTCATCAACCCACAGAAGCACGAGCGCATTCTCGACCCTGCTTGCGGCACCGCTGGGTTCCTAATTTCGGCCTACAAACACATCCTTAGAGAGAACTCGCCAATCGAAGAGCGAAATAACTGGCAATTACAGCAAGGTGCGTCAGTCGCTGAAACCTCAATTGAAAGTCCAATGCACTACAGCGGGGGTCTTTTGACCCCGATAGAGCGCCAAAGAATTCATGAAAATATTAGAGGATTTGATATTTCGCCGGACATGGTAAGGATTTCACTAGTAAATCTCTACCTGCACGGATTTCGCTCCCCATTGATCGAAGAGTATGACTCTTTAACTCAAGAAGATCACTGGCAAGAGAGTTATGACACGATCTTGGCCAACCCACCTTTTATGACGCCTAAGGGCGGAATTAAACCCCATAAGAAATTTAGCCTGCAATCAAAACGGGCGGAATTACTTTTTCTTGACTACATCGCTGAACACTTGTCGCCAACAGGAAAAGCTGGGGTGATTGTGCCTGAAGGCATCGTTTTTGTCGGTCAATCCGCCTACATCGGGATGCGAAAGCGATTGATTCAAGAAAAATCTCTAATCGCAGTCGTTGAATTGCCTCATGGTGTATTCAAGCCATACGCTAGCGTTAAAACTCACATCTTGATAATTGACAAGCAGATAGCCAAAAGCACTGACAAGGTTCTTTTTATAAACATTGGCGCTGACGGGTATACGCAAACAGACACTAGACAAGCAGTTGATGAGAACGATCTACCAGCAGCATTGGAGTTAATTGAGGACTTCAAGCGCAATCAGCTGGAAAGCACACGGACCTCATCAAAACTAAATTTTATCACAGTCAAAAGAGAGCACATTCTTGCCTCAACCGGATGTCACTTGGTTGGTCGATGGTATATGCTCGAGAGAAAATTTCGAGAGCTGCGGGAACGCATGCCTAGCGCTAGAGAGTTGGGCGCGATTTGCAATATTCATCGGGGCAAGCACTCAAACATGAGTTCTCCGCCCGGAGACTTTCCACTTGTGGTTCCTGCAGCTGATAGAAAAACATCAGCCGATTTCTCCTTTGACTTCAAGGCAAGCTGTATACCCCTTGTATCCTCCTCTGGGCACGGCAAAGCTGACATTAAGCGCCTCCATTATCAAGAAGGAAAATTTGCTCTCGCAGACACTATGTGCTGCCTCGAAGCAAAAGAACCCGAGCAAGTGGAAATGAGATATATCCACGAATACCTGTCAAAGTTCAAAGATGAGCTATTAGTGCCAATGATGTGCGGCGCCACCAATGTAACTTTGGATGAGAACGATCTGAAGAAAATCCTCATTCCTTTGCCACCCATCGACGAACAGCGAAGTATTGTCCAAGGAATCCTTGCCAAAGAGGCCGCAGATAAGCTGCAAGCCATTGGGGAAGAAATCAGCTTTGGCATCACCTCATCCAAAGAAATTGTCTCCGATATTAAGAAACAAATTGAAAGGCTACTTGCTATTCGAGATGCATCCCCTTCATTAAGCATTTCATGATGCACTATGCGTTTTCTGTCCGAGATAAAGGCGGAGGAATGATGGTCGCAACTAGGAGAAGAACATGAGCCAACCCTGGCCTTACCCCGGCGCACGCTGGTGGAAGTTCGATTTCCATACCCACACGCCGGCCTCCAAGGACACGAGCGCCTGGCAGGCTGCCATCGGCACGCCCGTTGAGCTGACACCGCAAAAATGGCTGCTCAAGTACATGGCCGCCGGGATCGACTGCGTAGCCGTTACCGATCACAACACCGGCGAGTGGATCGACTCGCTCAAGGCGGCCTATGCAGAGATGAAGCGTGAGGCCGACGCGGGCACGCCACCTGACGGGTTCCGTGAGCTGCACCTCTTCCCCGGTGTGGAAATCTCGGTGCAGGGTGGCTTTCATCTGCTGGCGATCTTCGACCTGTCCGCCACGAGTCAGACCATCAGCGACCTGCTGGCGCAGGTGGATTACCAAGGCACGCGCGGCGACAGCGATGGCGTCACCCGCATCGGTGCCGCCCAGGTGGTGGAGCGCATTCTGGCGGCGGGCGGCCTAGCCATTCCGGCTCACGTCGATGGCGACAAGGGGTTGTTGCGGGTCGAGCCTGGTACGCGCAAATGCGTGATGGATGCCAATACGGTTAAGGCGGTCTTGCAGGAGCCCGGCATCCTGGCGCTGGAGTGGACCGCATCATCCAGCCCCGTGCCGATGGTGCTGGATGAACTGAAACTGCGCTTTGCCAGCGTGCTAGGCAGTGATTGTCATAGCTTCAAGAATCCGGCTATTCCGGGTTCGCGCTACACCTGGATCAAGATGGCGCGGCCTAGCTTGGAAGGCTTGCGTCTTGCCTTGCTGGATGGGCAGGAAGTCTCTGTTCGGCGCAGCGATGAGAGCGACGGCTTTGCGCCGTTCAATACGCCCGAGCATTTCATTGAGTCGATTGAAATCCGCGACGCTCGCTACATGGGGCGCGGCAGGCAGCCTGCCGAGTTGCCGCTCAATCCGTACTTCAATGCCTTGATAGGTGGCCGTGGCACAGGTAAATCGACCACCGTGCATGCCCTGCGTCTGGCTTATCGCCGTGAGAAGGAGCTGTCGCTTAGCTCGGAAGCCGGGCAGACCTTCAAGCGTTTCAATCAGGTTGCCAGGGGCCGCAATGACGAAGGCGGCCTGCGGGCAGATACGGCCATCTGCGTGCAAGTGCAGCGCGATGGCATGCCCTATCGCCTGATCTGGCGGCAGGATGGCCAGGGTCACGCGGTGGAGGAATGGGACGCCGCTACGGGCAGCTTCAAGCCTTCGGCCAGCCAGGCCATCACCGAGCAACGCTTTCCGGTACGCCTGTTCAGCCAGGGGCAGATCGCCGCGCTGGCCGGCGACAGCCAGCAGGCACTATTGAAGGTGATTGATGATGCGGCGGGCACGCAGTCACAACAAGCCGCTTTCGAGGAGGCCAAGCGTGCCTTTCTGGCCGCACGGGCGCAAATGCGCGAGCTGGACGGCAAGCTGCAAGGGCGCGAGGCCTTGACGCTGGCCCTGCAAGATATTCAGCGCAAGCTGGCCCGCTTCGAGGGCGCCGATCATGCCGCCCTACTGAAAAACTATCAGCGCACCCACCGGCAAAGCCGCGAGCTGGAACGCCAGTTCGACGCCTCCGCCGAACTGGCAACCCGCCTGAAAGCGCTTGCCGACGATCTGTTGGCGGAAGACTTGCCGGAAGGTTTGTTCGAACCCGCCGAAGACGGCCCGGCACTGAGCATTGTCCAGGCGCTGCACACAGCCATCGCCAAGGCGCGGCAGGACGTCGAGCGCGCGGCAAACGTGCTGCTGGAGCGTGGGCAAGTCCTGAGAGGTGAGCTGGAGGCTTCGCCCTGGTTTGCGCGGATCGACGCGGCCAAGACGGCTTACGAGCAGCTCAAGGCCGACTTGCAGCAACAAGGCGTCAGCGACCCCAGCGAGTACGGTCGTCTGGTGCAAGAAAAGCAGCGCCTGGAAATCGAGCTGAAGAAGCTGGAAGCCTTGCAGAAGCAGCACACCGAGTTGCGCGAGAAGGCCAAGTCATTGCTGGAACAGGTGCAATCCGCCCGCCGCGCGATCAGCACCCAACGGCGCGCATTTCTGCAGGAAACGCTGCAAGGCAATCCCTTTGTGCGCATCGACCTGATCCCGTACAGCCGGGACGCGCAGGGCATCGAGCGCTCCCTGCGGGAGGTGCTTGGGGCCGCTGAAGGCAAGTACGTGGACGACCTGTATCAGGAGCAAGAGGGGGCATCCCCCAAAGGGCTCGTGGCCGATCTGCTGGGCACGGTTGATCTGGTCGAGCAGCCGGGCGTATGGGATACGGCGGCCTTCGAGCAGGCGCTATTGACGCAGAAGAAACGCCTGTCGCAAGCCTGTCGCGGGCAGGCGGAGTTTGGCGGCTGGTTCAATAAATTCCTGAAAGCGGAAGCCGACAAGCGCCCGGAATTCATCGATCACATCCTGTGCTGGTTCCCCGAAGACGGTTTGCAGGTGGAGTACAGCCGCAAAGGTGACGGGCGGGACTTTCAGTCCATCGGCCAGGCCTCCGCCGGGCAGCGCGCGGCGGCCATGCTGGCCTTCCTGCTGGCGCACGGCAACGAGCCACTGGTGCTCGACCAGCCGGAAGACGACCTGGATAACCACCTGATCTACGGACTGGTCGTGCAGCAGATCCGCAGCAACAAACTGCGCCGTCAGCTCATCATCGTGACCCACAACCCCAACATCGTGGTCAATGGCGATGCGGAGTTGATCCACGTACTGGACTTCAACCACCAGTGCCACGTGAAGCAAACCGGCTCGTTGCAGGATCAGGTCATGCGCCGCGAAGTCTGCCAGGTGATGGAAGGCGGCGAAGAAGCGTTCGAACGGCGTTACCAACGCCTGGGAAGAAAGGTTTGACATGTTCGACAACATCGCCGACTTGATCGACAAGATTCGTCTGGGAGAAGACTCGTATCTGGAGTTGAAGGAAGTCCGCTTTGCCGGTCATAAGGTGTCGGCCCCCCATAAAGATTCGCTGGCCGATGAGCTGGCCGCCTTCGCCAACAGCCGGGGTGGTGTGTGCGTGCTGGGAGTGGACGACACTCGTGAAGTGATCGGTATTCCGCTGGAGCGTCTGGACCTGGTGGAGGATTTCGTCCGGCAGATTTGTCTGGACAGCATCACCCCGCCGCTCGCGCCGGTGATCGAGCGTCTGAACCTGCCCAGTACCTCAGGCGAACAGTTGCCGGTGATGAAGATCGGTGTCACTCGTGCATAAAAGCCCCGGTGGCTATTTGCACCGCGTGGGCAGCGCCAAGCGCGAGATGGCTCCTGACTATCTGGCGCGTTTGTTCCAGCAACGCAGCCAGGCGCGCATCATCCGCTTCGACGAGCAGCCGGTGCCTGGCGCCACACTCGACGACCTTGTAGATGATCTGTGGCAACGTTTTGCCAGTCCGCGCGTGCAGGATTCGCGCGAGGTGCTGCTGGATAAACTGGCCATGGCGCGCACCGATGCCGACGGCGCACTTCGGCCAACCATTGCCGGCGTGCTGACGGCGAGCGCTGACCCTCGCCGCTGGTTGCCGAATGCCTTCGTTCAGGCCGTGGCATACCGTGGAACAGAAGTACTGCCACAGGGCGACACGGCCTATCAACTCGACGCCCAGGACATCACCGGGCCGCTGGATGCCCAGGTGCTGGCGGCTTGCCACTTCGTCCGCAAGAACATGCAGGTCTATGCCACCAAGAATGAGGGCCGGCACGATCTGCCGCAGTACGACATGACTGCCGTCTTCGAGGCCCTGGTCAATGCCGTTGCGCACCGGGATTACTCGATCCATGGCGCCAAAATCCGCCTGCGGATGTTTGCGGACCGGCTGGAACTGTATTCGCCAGGTGCCATCCCCAACACCATGACGGTGGAGAGCCTTCCCTACCGCCAGGCCGCGCGAAACGAAGCCATCACCAGCCTGCTGGCCAAATGTTCCGTGCCCGAGGCGGACAAAGCGATCACGGGCCGCAGCGCCATGATGGACAAGCGTGGCGAGGGGGTTCAGATCATTCTGGATCAGAGCGAACGACTGTCCGGCAAACGGCCGGTTTACAGGTTAGTGGATGACTCCGAGCTGTTGTTGATCATCCCCGCTGCCGAGCCTCCCGCAGCAGTTGAGTGAGATTGAGAGGATAAGGAAGCACCATGGCCAAGGCCGAAGCAAGCGTTGAAGAACTGGTATCCATGATTGAGCGTGGCGAGCTGCGCTTGCCGGAAATGCAGCGCCAGTATGTGTGGCGTTCTACACGGGTGCGCGATTTGCTGGATTCGCTGTATCGCGGCTACCCATCGGGCGCCATCCTGCTTTGGGAAACGGATGAAGCCGTGCCGCTGCAGGATTTCGCGGTCAGCCAGAGCACGAACCCCTACCAGAGCACGCGGCTTCTGCTGGATGGTCAGCAGCGTCTGACATCACTCTCGGCCGTCATTCGCGGCGAGCCGGTGTCGGTGCGCGGCCGTCGTCGGCCCATCGACCTGTTGTTCAACCTCGAGCATCCCGACCAACTGGCGGTTGTGACCGAAGTGGAAGAAAACGGTGGCGATGAGGAGGATTTCGATGAGGACGGCGAACTGATCGGTGACGAGACGGACTCGACCGAGGACGAACTGCTCAAGCGCTTCAACAAGATGACCTTCGTGGTGGCAACCCGCAAGCTGGAGCAGCTGCCGCAGTGGGTGAAGGTATCGGACGTGTTCAAGACCGACAACGATGCGCCGTTCCTCAAGCGTGCCGGCGTCAGTGGTTTTGACGATCCGCGTTACGAGAAGTACAGCCACCGCCTGGCCCGGCTGCGCGGCATCCGCAAGTACGTGTACCGCATGGACGTGCTGGAGCGAACACTGTCCTACGACGAGGTCACGGAAATCTTCGTGCGGGTCAACTCGCTGGGCGCCAAGCTGCGCAGCTCCGATCTGGCTCTGGCGCAGATCACCGCCAAGTGGCGGCACTCGCTGCAGACGTTCCAGGATTTTCAGAAAGCCTGCGCAGACACGGGCTTTGACCTCGATCTCGGCTTGCACTTGAAGAACCTGATGGCGTTTGCCACCGGTCAATCGCGGTTCCAGATCGTCGCCAGCCTTAGTGTGGAGAAGCTGCAGAAGGCATGGCAAGAAGCCTGCGAGGGAATGGAATTCGCGCTCAACTTCGCCCGGAGCAACCTGGGCATCGATAGCCCGGCGCTGCTGTCGTCGCCCTTCCTGTTGGTCGTTCTGGCGTACTTCGGGCACAGCCGCAACTATGCGCTTGGCAATGACGAGGCGCAGCAGTTGCGCTACTGGGCCTTGGCCGCCAATGCCAAAGGCCGTTTCTCGCGGGGTTCCAGTGAGACCATTCTGGATCAGGATTTGGCGATCATCCGCAATGGCGGCGGCGTCAATGAACTGATCGACCGGCTGCGTCTGCAGTTCGGCCACCTTGAGATCACGCCGGAAGAGCTGGAGGGGCGCAACCAGCGCAGTGCGCTGTTCAAGACCATGTTCCTGGCATTTCGTGCGGCAGGTGCCAAGGATTGGCGCAGCCACCTTGCCATTGCTCTGGACCACTCGGGCAGTCAGCACCGCTTGCAGTTTCATCACATTTTCCCCAAGGCATTGCTGCGCGGCAGCTACACCCCTCGCGAGGCCGACGACATCGCCAACCTGGCTTTCATCGGCGGCAAAACCAATCGTGCGATCAGCGACAAAGCGCCTGTGACCTACCTGTTGCCGCTGGTGGCACAGCACGGTGCAGCACCATTCGCAGCACAGTGCATCCCGGTGGAGGAGGAACTGCTGGCACTGGATCACTACAAGGCGTTCTTGCAAGAGCGCCGTAAACGAATCGCGGCGGCACTGAATGCTTTCATCCATGCGGTCGCTTGAACTGTCAGCGCCACCTTGTTGCCACACGGTGACCCACATGTCGCCACAATGCTGCCGCCATGTTCAACACAATGTTGCCACGCTGTTCACCACATTGACGCCACTTTGTGCACACAGTGTTGCCACCATGCCTGACACATTCCGGGCGGGACGCAGCCTGAGAGTCGCTTGTCCCCGGCGCGATGAGCATATTCTTTGTGCTGGCTCGCGAGAGCACAAAGAATGTGGCCGCTGGGCTCGATTTCGCCAGAAATCGGACGCTGCGGCGTGGGGACAACGAATGGTCGATGCGTCCAGCCTGCACCTTATGAAACCCCGCTGCGGCCATGCGCCGGGTTGCCGCCCTGTGCGGCTGGCGGGTGAGCGCATGCCGCACAGGGCATGCCTGCTCGGTGGTGGGAGACTGAACTGATATGGCCAACCCTCGCTCGCTGGTTTACGCGCTTTACACCCATTGGGACACCGTGGAGCTTTTGGTGCGGCTGTCGCGCGAGTTTGCCGTGTTGACCAGCGATCAGGTGTTGAACGGTATTGCCAAGGTATCCGGGCAACGGGATGCCGAAACGCAGGGCGCGGTGCTGCGTGCCCTGGTCAATGCGGACATCCTGCAAACCTTGCCGCGCAGCAGTGATCTGCAGCTCAATGCCTATGTGCTGGAGTTCGTGCGCGGCCTCACCCGTGAACATGAGCTGGGCCTGGCTGCCGTACTGCAGGCGCGTGTTGCGGCCATCCGTGAAGCCACCGAAGCACTCAATGAAGGAATGCTCGGGGCCGACATGGATCGCGTGCGCGGGGCCGCCAACAAGCTGGCAGAACTCTTCCGCCAGATCAGCCTGCAGCTCGATCAGGACCGGCACGCGCTCTTTGAGCTGGCGGAAAACGCCAAAAGCGCCGACAGCAGCATGCCGATCAGCCAGCGCTACCGCGAGGTGCTGGAAGCCTACGATCATTATGTGGAGCCGATGAACCAGATGATGGACAGCGGCTCGCAGGGCACCTTCTATCGCTATCTGGAAGAAGCGGAGCGTGCGCTCGACTTGAGCCTAGAGCAATTGTCGGTACAGGGTGCGCTCTACTCGCATCGCCTGCAGTTGCGTCAGGTGGCGCACCAGGCCAAGGAGCTGCGGCGCTTTGGGCGGCTGGTTGCGCAACAGTGCGCCGATACACTGCTGCCCTTACGCGAAGAGCTGCGTCAGCACAACGCACTGACCAGTGCCATCAGCTTGCTGTTGGGGCAGGTGCGCAAACGCGGCCTGCGTCGCGCACTGTCGCGCCCGGCGGATGAGACCGCACTTCCCGTCTGGCGCAATGAGCGCGGTTTCAAATTGCAATTGGGCGATGAGGTACGGGTGGTCATGGCTGCCGCGCGCCAATACCAGCCGCAGGCGGTGGCCTTTCCGCAGGATGAACCCGGCGATGACGTTCCGTTGCTGGAGCAGGTGGACGAAGCCGCTATTCGTGCGCATCTGGCCCGCAGCCTGCCAGTGGAAAATCTGCTCGATTGGCTGCACCGCCATTACACCCACCTGCAGGATGCCACCTTGCTGCGCCTGTTCCATGACCTGCAACATGAGCCCGGCTGGCAGTTCGAGGCAGCCAGCCAGCCTGAAAAAACCACGCTGCAGACGATTCGCGTCCTGCATCACCCTCACCGCGTGAGTATCCCGCAATGACGATCCCACACGCTCTGGCAGCCGCGCTGTCGCAAATGCCGGCATTGGCCGAGCTGTTCCGCCTGTTTCTCTCCGGCAAACACCTGAATCGAATGGCCGAGCCCGCGCTGTGGGCGGAGCTGGAACAGCACGAGGCCAGCTATGTCGGCTTGTTTGCCGCGCTGGGGTTCGAGCTGCGCCTGGATGCCAGGGGCTTTGCCTGGTTTCACAACAGCGAGGCCAACAGCAACATCGGCAAGACGAGCCGCCAGCTGGCCTTGCTGTTCATGGTGATCTTCGATGCCCAGGCCAACGCCGGCAAAACCCTGCAGCGCTTTACCGATTGGCTGATCGACAGCGCCTGGCTGGCCGAGGTTTACAAACAACAGCAAGACCTGCTGGATGCCGAGGGGCTCAACCCCGATGCCCTGGTGGAGCTGCTGGGCCGCGCCTGCAACCTGGGCTTTGCCGTGGCCGAGCCGGCAGGCTGGCGATTGCTGCCCGCGGTATATCGCTACCTCGATCATTTCGAGAGCCTGGCGTTGACTGCCAAGACCGATGGCGACGAGCCGAGCGTGCCAACGGAGGAAGACTGGGCTGCGGATGCACCAGACGACGAGGAGAACACCTGATGCAGTACGGCTTCCAACGTCTGGTCCTGCTGGGGAGTGCCGGCTACTCGCGCGCCGAGCTGCCGCTCGATGGTGCGGTCTCTCTGGTGGCGCCCAACAATACCGGCAAAACCAGCCTGATCAATGCCCTGCAGTTCCTGCTGATCATCGACCGCCGCAGTATGGATTTTGGGGCGCACGATGTGGACAAGAGCCGGCGCTTCTATTTCCCCAACAACAGCGCCTATGTGCTGCTGGAGGTGTCGCTGCCGGAGTCCGGCACCGTAGTACTGGGCTGCGTGGGCAAAGGGGTAAGCTTCGAGTACGAGTATTTCGCCTATGCCGGGCCGCTGAAGGTTGAGGAGTTCTGCCTGCCGGACGGCACCCTGGTACCCCAACCGCAACTGGCCAGCCATCTGGCGAGCTTTGGGCGCCGGGTGTTCAGCTACAGCAGCAGCGAATTCAAAGACATGGTGTACGGCGGACGCAGCCGCAAGTTTGCCAGCGAGCAGGATTTCTGCGTTTTCCGGCTGGAGCACGCCAGCGATGCCAGCGTTTTTCAGCGGGTGCTGACCCGCACGCTGCGCCTGGACAAACTGCGCTCCAGCGAGGTAAAGGACTATCTGCTGCAGATTTTCCGGCGCGATCTGCCGGATGCCAGCATCGACTTCAAGGCGGAATGGGACAAGGCGTTTGCCGACCTCAACGCCGAACGCAGTCAGTACCTGGCCGCCGTGCGGCTGCAAGCCACTCTGAGCGAACTGGAACAGAAGCAGGAGGCCCGCTTGGTGTTGCGCGGCAAATTGCTGTGCTGGCGCCCCTTGATCGACGCGGCACTGGGTCAGTGGCAACAGCATTACGAGACCCGCCAGCTAGCTTTGCAGGATGAACTGGCGCAGTGCGATACCGAGCTGCAGCGCCTGCGCGAACAGGACATGCAGGCCGCACGCGAGCAGAATCAATGCGAGCTGGAACAAAAGCAGCTCCGCCAGCAAAGCGAACAATTGCGCGCCTTGCAGCAGCGTTTTGCCTTGATCCCCGACCGCGCCCTGCTGGAAGCGCGCCGGCGCGAGCTGCAGGAACAACGGGATGCGCTGGTGGTACGGATCGGCCAGGCCCAGAGCCGCACGCCTGCGGCCATCGAGCGCGAGCTGGCCCGGATCGAACGGGAATCCGCGCAGCTGGCTCAGGAGCTGCGCACCCAGGGGCAGAACCTCTATCAGCAACTGGCCGGCGTCGTATCTACGGAACAACTCAACGCGCTGAACAAGGTGCTGGCCAAGCCGGTACTGACCCTGGACAACGAAGATTTCCGTCTTGATGGCCAGGCCCTGCTGGCGGCCTTGGCCGATGCAGATACTGGGCAACTCAACTTGCCTGGCCTGCAACTGCGGCTGGAAGCCCTGCCGGCACAGTACCAGCAACGCACCTTGGCGGAACTGAGCGAATTGCAGCAGGAGTTGCAGCAACAGCAGGCTCAGCTGCAAGAACAACTGGCCACCGCCCTGGCTCTGGAAAACGTCAAACAGCAACGCCAAGCGCTGGAGCAGCAACTAGCCGAACTGGATGCCGAGTTGCGGGACTACACGCACATGCAGGACTTGCAGCACAGCGAGGCCGAGCGCAAGACGCGGCTGCAGACACTGGAGGACAGGCTCGCAGAACTCGGCACCCATTTGGCCCAGTCGGCACGGCGGCACTACGCACTGGATCAGCAGCGTCAGCAACGCCAGCAGGATTTGGCGGCCTTGCAGCAGCAACACCGGCAGATCGAGCAACGCCGTCATCAGCGCATCGACCACGAAGGCCCCTTCACCTGGCTGGCCGAGTTGCCACACCACCCCTGGCTGGCCCAGCCCGAGTTTGCGCCGGAACAACTGGCCGAACGGCTGCAGACTTATCTGACTGACTGCCGCCAGTTGCTGGAGCTGGATGAGCAGATCCGCCATCTGCTGGGTGAAATCCATAGCGGCGGATTGACCAAGTATCAGTTTGTCGGCGAACCGGAAAACGAGATTGTTCGTCTCGTTGAATTCGCCCATCACCTGCCGCAGGAAGCCGAAGCACTGGAAAAGAAGGTACGCTCGGCGGTGGTGAATGTGGCCGCCTGCCTGCGCGAGCTGCGTGACGGCCTGTTTGCTTTCAAGCGCCGGATGCGCGAGTTCAACCGCAAGATCAGCGGCCGACAACTCTCCGACCTGGCCGTGTTCAAGATCGAACCCGAGGACGAAACCCTGCTGGTGGAGGCCATCGAGCTACTGATCAATACCGCTGCCACCGTGGACAGCGGCGAAACCTTCGAGCTGTTCAACCAGCAGAGCGTCCTTGACGACGAGCAGCTCAATCGCGCCAAGACCCTGCTGATCGAAGAGGGCAATGCCCGCCACGGCCTGCGCGTGGCCGACCTGTTTCGCCTGCGCTTCTGGGTCGGCAAGGCAGACCGCGAGCCGGAAGCCTTCGATGACCTCGACAGTGCCGCCTCCAATGGCACCGTGCTGATAGCCAAACTGGTGACGGGGCTGGCGATGCTGCATCTGATGCAGGATCAGCGTCGCCCCATCCAGGGCATCTGCTATCTGGACGAGGCACTGGCCCTGGACGCCCGCAATCAGCGCAGCCTGATCGACACGGCAGCGGAGTTCGGTTTCTCGCTGATTTTTGCCTCACCCGCGCCGCTGACGACCGTGCGCTACTGCGTGCCGATTCACACGCGCAACGGCAGCAACCAGATCAGCCGCCATAGCTGGCAGGTCATCGAACCGCTGGATGCCTGAGTATGGATCGAACCCTGCGCGCAGCCTTGCTCAAGCTGCATGGCCAACAAACCCTGCCGGCCAGCCATTTCACCGCCGCTCAGCGCAGCGCTCTGGATCGCTTTGCCCGGCAGACAGGAGCGGTAATCTGCCAGCGTCAGGGGCGCGGTGATGTTTACCGTGTCAGCGATCCGCGACTCTTCGATATCCATCTGAGCGCACTCTCCCCCCAGGTCGGGATGCTTACCACGGACGACCTGCCGCTGCGGGCGCAACACATCGCCCACGCGCGCGACAGCAAAGCGCGCAATCATCAGCATGAGTGCTACTACCCCTTGCTCAAGGCCGTTGGCGAAAAGGTTCTCTGGCGGCAAGGCGAACACGGGAGCGAACTGCCACTCAGCCAGCTCACGCACCACTTCGGGGCTACCAGCCTGCGCATTGAAACTGGCGACACCTGGCAAAGCGGGCAGCCGCTCTGGCTGGTGGAGAACCAGGCGCTGTTTGACCGCACGGATTGGCTGCCAGTAGGAACGCAAGCCACCCTGCTGTACTACGGCGGACAGCTTGATGGCCGGCTTCTCGCCTGGCTGGGGCAGCGCCCGCGTGCAAGCCGTGTCGTACTGTTCCCGGACTATGACGGGGTGGGGTTGGCCAATTTCGCGCGACTCTTTGCACAGCTTGGTGATGCTTGCGAATGCTGGCTGATGCCCGACTGGCAAAGCAAACTGGCACGCTATGGCAGCCAGCGGCTATGGCAGGATACGCTTCGGGAGTTCACCAGTGCTGTTCCGCAGTTACCCGATTATCTAGGCCCGTTAACCGAACAGATGCGCCAATCCGGACGGGCGCTCGAACAGGAAGCGGTCTGGCTATCTGTTCTCTAGCAGCCTGTCGGACTTGGGCGATCGTCGCGAGCCGAGAGGGAAAACGAGACCGGATTTGCCCGTTTTCGAGGCGCATAGCGGGTCTATGCAACGAGAAAGCGGGTAAATATGGGCCGTTTCTCCCGCTGGCGCAGCAGATCAGTCTCAAGTCCGACAGGCTGCTAGGGCTTGATCAACATCTTCAAGCTGGCCGAAGCGCTGGGGGTGGAGCCTTCAGTACTGCTGGAGGCGCCGGCGGCTGGACAGGAGCCTGCACCGTAACATCGTAGCGCTACGGTATCGTAACGTTACGATGGTCACTGCCTAGTCGCTCGCGGCAGCTATCGCAGCCATCTGCTTTCAAGAATAAGTAAAGCCCACTACAATGGCGCTTACGCAATTTTTTTCGCGTTAAGGGTCATAAAAGTGACTTTTAATCTATCGACTCCCGCTGAGATCCTGCATGCGCTGGGTGTTCGTCTGCGTGAGCAGCGGCTTGCCCAATCGCTCACGCAGCGTGAACTGGCGCAAATGGCCGGACTGTCGCTGGGGGCGTTGCGCAAACTCGAAAGCGACGGCCAGTGCTCGCTGGAAACGCTGGTCCGCGTTGCGCAGGCACTTGGCTTGCTGGAGGCGCTGGACGATCTCTTCGTGCTCAAACGGCAATCCATCGCCCAGATGGAGCAGGTGGACCTTGTCAGCCGCCGCCAGCGTGCGCCGCGTAAGAGAACATCATGAAGCTGCTTACCGTGCATTATTGCGGCTGGGGAGAAGACTGGCCGTTGGGACGCCTGGCCGATGACGGTCAATCCCTGCTCTTCGAATATTCTCCCGAAGCCTTGTCTCAAGGCTTGGAACTGTCGCCCTTGCACCTCAAGCTGCGTGCGGATGCCTACGGAGGTTTTCCGATCCATTTGCATCGCCTTCCGGGCCTGATCGCCGACAGTCTGCCTGACGGCTGGGGTTTGCTGCTGATGGATCGCCTGTTCCGTCAGCACGGCTTGCGCCATCCCGGGCCGCTCGACCGGCTGGCCTTCATTGGTGAGCGCGCCATGGGCGCGTTACGCTTCGTTCCGGCAAGCGACGCCGGCGCCCACGAGCCCGACTGGTCCTTGCTGGCGCTGGCCGAGCAAAGCCGTCTCGCGCTCGCGGGCGAGGCGGGAGCAGCCCTGCGCGAGCTCGCGCTCACCGGCGGCTCACCGCAAGGGGCCCGACCCAAGGCCTTGGTGCAGTACGACGCAATGACCGGGCAAGTCAGCACCCGTCCGGATGCGCCCGGCAGTCCCTGGCTGGTCAAGTTCCCGGCGCAGAACGAACACAAAGAGGTTTGCGTCATCGAGCAGCTCTATGCCGAGTTGGCTCGGGATTGCGGACTGGATGTGCCCGAAAGTCGTTGGTTCGACCTTGGCCCCGAACTGGCCGCCTTCGGCGTCGCGCGCTTCGACCGGGAGGGAGGGCAACGCGTCCCGGTGCACAGTCTGGCTGGATTGTTGCAAGTGGATTTTCGCCTGCCCGGTGCCACCGACTACACCGCCTTCCTGCGGGCTACCCGTTTCCTGACGCGCGACGAGCGCGAAGTGGAGAAAGCCTACGCACGAGCCGTCTTCAATGTGCTTTTCCACAACCGTGACGACCATCCCAAGAATTTCGCGTGGCGTCTCGGGCCTGACCGGCGCTGGCGTCTGGCTCCGGCATTCGACCTGACCTTCAGCGAAGGCCCGATGGGCCAGCATCACCTGGACGTTTGCGGCGAAGGTGCGGCCATCGAACGCCGGCATTTATTGCGTCTGGCGGAGGAAGGTGGCGTCCCAAGGAAACGGGCGGAAGAGGTCATCGAACGGATGTTGCTGCAGGCAAGCTCATTGGGTGAGCGGTTGGAGCGTGCGCCGATCAGGCAGATGCTGGCGCAACAGATCAAATCCACCATTGATGCCTGTCGCCGGCGCCTGGAAAGCTGAATCCGAGCCGGCGCAACGGCGCCAGATCACGGTTGAACATACTCAATGTTGAGTTTATTGAGTACAAACATGAGTATATTTTTTAATGGAGCAGCATGGTGAACTGTTCATTCAATGACGTGCAGTCACAATCGCTGTTCATTGTCTCAGCCGCGCGGCAGGTAGTGATCCGTCAGCAGCAGGGCGAACAGAGCCATCAGATAGGTGATGGAGTAACCGAAAGTGCGCATGGGCAGATCGGGCCGAGTGGAAAATCGCATCGCCAGCGCGTAATAGAGAAACACGGCGCCCAGCACGAGCGCCCCGGTCAGATAGACCGGCCCGCTCATGTGCGTGACGTAGGGCAAGATACTGACGACCACCAGCAAGACCGTGTAGAGCAGGATCTGCACGCGCGTGAACGCCACGCCGTGGGTGACCGGCAGCATCGGAATATCCACCTTGGCGTACTCATCCACACGGTGGATGGCGAGCGCCCAGAAATGCGGCGGTGTCCACACGAATACGATCAGGAACAGCAACAACGCGTGCGGATCCAGACTCCCGGTCACGGCGGTCCAGCCCAACACCGGCGGTGCGGCACCGGCTGCGCCGCCGATGACGATGTTCTGTGGTGTGGCGCGCTTGAGGTAGGCCGTGTAGACGACCGCATAGCCGACCAGCGATGCAAACGTCAGGGCTGCCGTCAGCACGTTGACCCAGATCACCAGGATCGCCATGGAGGCGCTCCCCAGGGCTGCAGCAAAGATCAGGCTGCGCGGGACATCCACCGAGCCGGTCGGCAACGGCCGGTGCTGGGTCCGCGCCATGCGCGCATCCGCTTGGCGATCCAGCACATGATTGATCACCGCCGCCGAGGCAGCCGCCAGCCAGATTCCGGCAGAACCCAGGGTCAGCGCCCGCCAGGGAACGACACCAGGAGGCGCAGCCAGGAACATGCCGACGATCGCGGTAAAGACCAGCAGCGCAACCACCCGTGGTTTGGTCAGGTCGAGGTAGGCGCGCCAGCGCGGTCCGGTGGGAGGCGTCGCGGTCGGGTCAGACGACATGCCTTTGCCCCGCCGGCGGCGCGCCGGTCATCAGATGAATGACCCAGATCATCGCGAGCAACAGCAAGGCCGCCCCTGCGTTATGGGCCGCCGCGACCGGCAAGGGCAGATGGCCCATGACCGTGGCGACACCGAGGCTGACCTGCAACAGCAAGGCACCGAGCAGCACCGCGCCGGCCTGGCGCAAGACGGGTCGCGGCGGCACCAGGATCAGCGCCAGCGCGAAACTCCCGATCGTCAGGAAGGTGATCGCGGCACCGAGCCGATGGGCGAGATGGATGGCCACACGCCCGTAGTTGTCGAGCACACCCCCTTCATAGTCGATGCCGATGCCGCGCCAGAGGATGAAGCCCTCGTCGAAATCGGCCGCCGGCCACCACTGTCCATGGCAGGTCGGAAAATCCGGACAGGCCAAGGCCGCGTAATTGCTACTGGTCCATCCACCCAAGGCGATCTGGATCACAAGAACAGTTAGGGCACCGAATGCCAGCCAACGCCAGGGCCCGCCTATCGACGACGCATCCCTACCGACCCCCAGCGCACCGGTCCGCAGGGTGATCCAGGCCAGCAGCGCCAGCGTCGCCATGCCGCCGAGCAGATGCCCCATGACGATGAGTGGTTTCAGCAACCAGGTGACCGTCAGCATACCCAGCAGCGATTGAAAGATGATCAGCATCAGCAGCAGCACCGGCAACAGCACCAGCTGCCCGGGAATACGGCGTCGCCGCCACGCCAGCATCGCCAAAGCGAGCACTAGCAGGCCCAGCGTCCCCGCCACGTAGCGATGCGCCATCTCTTTCCACGCCTTTGCAGGTTCGACCTGACGTCCGGGATAAGCCTCATTGGCGGCACTGAGGTTGTCTGCTTGAGCGGGCACCTTCCAATGGCCATAGCAACCTGGCCAGTCCGGGCAGCCGAGTCCCGCATCCGACAACCGGACATAGGCACCAAGCACGACCAGTCCGAAAGTGAGTACCGTGGCAAACGCCGCCAAGCGGAAAAACCAGGAATCTCGCATCGCTTTCATCCTACGTGGGACAGGCGCAACAAGCGCCTGAGATCGGTCAGTACACCCTTCGGTTCCTGGTCTGCACCGTAGCGCAAAACAAGGTTGCCCAAAGGATCGACGAGGTACAGATTCGCACCTGACCAGTCCTCAGACGCATGCGCTCGCCTTATTTGCTCAGCGAGCTCTGGCGAGCTCAGAATCGCCACGACCAGATCCGGATGCAAACCGCTCAGCGCCCTCAGGGAAGACGAATCGGGCGGCGGTGCTCTGAGCAGATAGAGCCGCTGCACGCGCTCGGTCTCCTTGCCAAGGGCTGTACGAACCTGGCGAATCTGATAGAGGAAGTGCTGGCAGTCCGCGTTGCATTCGGGCCCACCTAGGTAAACCAGCGACCAGCGGCCGCGGAGCATCTTTGGGGTGAGCGGGCGGCCGTCGAGGTCAGTCAGCCGCACCTCGGCCAGTGTCTGAATCGGAAGCAATAGTTCGCCATGATTGGCGCGCTGCTGCGGCAAAGGCCAGCGATCGGCATGTCGATACCACAGCGAGGCCAGGAACAGCGGGCCAAAAAACAACGAGGCCAGCGCCAGGAGCAGAAGTCGACCCCGCCACTGGGAACCGGCCGCAAAACGTGTGTTTGTCATCGCCTGGCAGACCTCCGATGGCGGCGCCGGTAAACGAAGGTTGCGACGATCCAAGTCGCTGCGAGCCCTGCCCATTGCACAGCGTAGCCATAGTGGCGCTCAGGACCTAAGGACACGGGCTGCCATCGCCGCAGGAAGCCGTCCGGCGCGTCCGGATCAAGCAGCAACAGCAGCGGATACACCGGCAACCCCAGTGCACTTTTCAGGTCGGCTGTGTCCGGGTAGACCATACGGCGGGGCCAGTCCGTCGAGCCGTTGGGCGGGGACAATCGCCACCCCGACCGCGGGAATCGCGCCAGCGTACCGCAAACCGTTCGTATTCCCCCGCCGACGTCGAGCGACGCCGCCGGTCCGAAACGGGCATTTTGAGCCACCCACCCCCGATCAACGATCACTGGAGGACCCGTCTCCCGGATAAGCGGGGTCCACACATGCAGTCCGACCTGCCCGCCTTGAACCTGCCCATCGAGCAGGACTTGTCGACGCTCGTCATAGCGGCCCGTGACACAGGCTTTGACGAACACGGCTGCCTCGCCAGCTAAGCGTCGCGCTGACTCCTCGTCCGGGGCATCACCTACCGAGGTGAACTGCGCCGCGACGAATGCGTTGATCAGCCGTGTCTTTTCCTCGGCGCGATGCAGTTGCCACAGCGAGAGCCCTAACAAGAGTGCCAGCACTGCGCTCCAGCCGACCAGGATTACAGCAGGCACCAGCCGCGCCCTAAGCATTTTCACGATCACCAAGGACAACCGCATACCGGGATCTTACAATGTGTCCCGTCGTCTCTCATCGACGGGCGCCCAGCGCGGCCACCACCGAATCCGCGCCGACCCCGACCATCAAGCAGGACCACCTCCATCCATGCACATCAAACCACTCATCATCCTAGCGTTTCTGGCCATCCTATACAGCCTTGCCTCCGGCATGTACTTCCTGCTCAACGACAAGCCTGGCGCCGGGCGCACCGCACGGGCGCTCAGCTGGCGCATCGGCCTGTCGATCGCGCTGTTCGTGCTGATCATGCTGGGCATTGCAAGCGGCATCATCCAGCCGCATGGCTTGCTGCCGGTCCGCTAAATCCACTCAGCGGACCGCGCTTGAGGAGTGACCCGTCGACGTCAAAGAATGTAGACGAAAATGAAGAGCCCCAGCCAAACGACATCGACGAAATGCCAGTACCACGCGGTGGCCTCGAAAGCAAAGTGACGTTCAGGCCGGAAATGGCCCTTGAGTGAGCGAAACAGCATCACCGTGAGCATGATGGTGCCCAGGGTCACATGGGCGCCGTGAAACCCCGTCAGCATGTAGAACGTGGAGCCGTAAATCCCTGACTCCAGGGTCAGGTTCAGATGCTCATAGGCATGTACATACTCTTTGGCCTGGAGCACCAGGAAGGCAACGCCCAGCGCCACCGTTACCGCGAGCCAGAGACTGGTCCGCGCCTGATGGCCAGCGCGCAATGCATGATGAGCCAAGGTCACCGTCCAGCTACTGGTCAGCAGAATGGCCGTATTGATCGCGGGCAAACCCCAGGCCGACACGATCCCGAATTTGCCGCCGATGGCCTCGGGCCCGTTAGTCGGCCAGGTCGCCTCGAAGTTCGGCCACAACAGCAGCTGTGTCAGCGATTCACCGCCGGCGCCCGAAAGCCACTGGATCGCCAATACCCGTGCGTAGAACAAGGCGCCGAAAAAGGCGGCAAAAAACATCACTTCGGAAAAGATGAACCACGCCATCGCCCAACGGAAGGTGCGATCGACCTGTGCGTTGTAGACGTCGGCCAGGTTTTCACGAATGACTGCGCCAAACCAGCCGAACAGCATGACGATGAAGATCGCCAAGCCGATGAGCGCAGCATGATAACCACCGCCGATCCCGTTCAGGCCGACGGAAACGCCTCCAACGAGCAGGAAAAGCCCGATCGACCCGATGATGGGCCAATAGCTCGGTTCCGGAACGAAGTAGACGTCTTTATCGTGGCTGGTGTGGGCCATGGGGTGGATCCTCTGCGACTTGCCTGAGTTGCTTTCATGGAGACCATGCGCCCGCTCATTGCGGGCGATTGTATGACGCTTATGGCATTCAGCTGCCGAGCGCCGCTCGATTCCCTGCATCAAAAAATGTGTAGGACAGGGTCACCGTTCCGATTTCCGGGGGCAGGCCGGCATCGATATAAAACCGGACCGGCATGTGTCGTGTCTCTCCGCCTTCAAACACCTGTTCGGTGAAACAGAAGCATTCGATCTTGCGCAGATACTTCGCGGCCGCCCCAGGAGCCACGCTGGGAACGGCCCGCCCGGTCATCGGATGATCATTGAGATTGTGCGCCAGATAGGTGACGGTATTCACTTCGCCAGGATGGACCTGCAGGCTCTCGACGTCCGGCCGAAAATCCCATGGCAGATTGTGATTCCGGTTCGCAACGAACTGAACGGTGACTATACGGGCCTTGTCCACCCGGGCAGCCTGTTCCGCGGAGACCAGCGCCATACGGCCGTTGATGCCGGTGATATCGCACAGCACCCGATACAAGGGCACGATGGCGAAACCGAAAGCAAACATGAGGACGCAGACCGCCAGGGCCTGCACCAGAATGTTGCGATGGCTCTTCTGGATCACACACTCGCTCGCTATGAAAGGATGATCTGCGTCAACGCAGACTCATCGCGACGAAGAAAGCCGCATAGACCAAGCCGACCAGAACGACCAGCCAGCGGACCGTACGCCGGATCGCAGATGCTCGCTGGTCGGGGTCTAGCGCCATGTGTCAACCCATCTCCACGCCGAATCAACGCACCACAGGCGGGACGGTAAAGCTGTGATAAGGCGGAGGCGAAGGCAAGGTCCACTCCAGACCTTCGGCGCCTTCCCAGACCTGTGCCGTCGCCTTCTCACCACCGCGCACGCACTTGATGACGACGTATACGAACAGGAGTTGAGAGAATCCGAATAGGAAAGCGCCGACCGTCGAAATCTGATTAAACGTGGTGAATTGCAGAGCATAATCGGGAATGCGGCGCGGCATGCCGGCCAGACCCGAAAAATGCATCGGGAAAAAGGTCAGGTTGACGCCGATGGTCGACAGCCAGAAGTGCAGTTTGCCGAGTCGCTCATCGTACATGTGACCGGTCCACTTCGGCAGCCAGAAGTACACGGCGGCCATGATGGAATACACCGCGCCGGGCACGAGCACGTAATGGAAATGCGCGACGACGAAATAGGTATCGTGATACTGGAAGTCGACCGGCGCCATGGCCAGCATCAAGCCCGAAAAGCCGCCGATGGTAAACATGAAAACAAAGCCGAGCGCGAACAGCATAGGCGTTTCGAAACTGAGCGATCCACGCCACATCGTGGCGGTCCAGTTGAACACCTTCACACCGGTAGGCACGGCGATAACCATGGTCGCGAACATGAAGAACAGCATACCGGCCAATGGCAGGCCTACCGTGAACATGTGATGCGCCCACACGATGAACGACAGGAAGGCAATCGCTGCCATGGCGTACACCATTGAGGCGTGGCCGAACAGCGGCTTGCGCGAAAAGGTCGGGATGATGTGGGAGACGATGCCGAAGGCTGGCAGGATCAGAATGTACACCTCGGGGTGACCGAAGAACCAGAACACATGCTGAAACAGCACGGGGTCACCACCGCCAGCGGCGTTAAAGAAACTGGTACCAAAATAGCGGTCGGTGAGCAGCATGGTCACCGCGCCTGCCAACACCGGCATGACGGCGATGATCAGGAAGGCGGTGATGAGCCAGGACCAGGCGAACAGCGGCATCTTCATCAAGGTCATGCCCGGCGCACGCAGGTTCAGAATGGTGGCAATCACGTTGATGGCGCCCATGATGGACGAGATGCCCAGCAGATGCACGGCGAAAATCAGGAAGGGAAACGCCGGGCCCGTCTGCAACACGAGCGGCGGATACATGGTCCAGCCACCGGCCGGGGCGCCGCCGGGCATGAACAGCGTGGAAATCAGCAGAGCAAAGGCGAAGGGAAGAATCCAGAAGCCCCAGTTGTTGATGCGCGGCAGAGCCATGTCCGGCGCCCCCAGCATCACCGGCAACAGCCAGTTGGACAGCCCAACGAAGGCCGGCATCACGCCCCCGAAAATCATGATCAGGGCGTGCATGGTGGTCATCTGATTGAAGAACTCGGGCCGCACCAGTTGCATGCCCGGCTGAAACAGCTCGGCGCGGATCACCAGCGCCATGACGCCCCCGACCAGAAACATCACCAGGGAAAACCACAGATAGAGCGCTCCCAGGTCCTTGTGGTTGGTGGTCGTGAGCCAGCGCCGCAGGAAGCGCGGATCGGGGCCGTGGGCATGATCGTCGTGAACCAGAGCATGATCAGTCATCGAGTTTCTCCCATCCATCCGATCAACGAGCAGCAACGAGGGTCGAACCATCGCTCGCCGCAGCCGGTTCGATTTTCGGTTCCCGCTGCGCCTCGAGCCAAGCCGCATAATCCTCGGGCGTCTTTGCCTCGACCACTACCGGCATGAAACCGTGATCACGTCCGCACAACTCTGCGCATTGCCCCCTATAAACGCCAGGCACGTCGATGCGCGTCCAAAATTCATTGATGAAACCCGGCACGGCGTCTTTCTTGACGGCGAGCTCTGGTACCCACCAGGCATGGATGACGTCGTTGGAGGTGATCAGAAAGCGAATTTTCTGACCAATGGGAACAACCACCGGGCGATCGACGTTCAGGAGGTAGTGATCGACGGATTTCAGATCGATCTGTGCACCCAGCTGGCGCGCCGCGTTGCTGTCCTGGGCCAGTGAACTGTAGAAGGAAACGTTTTCATCCAGATAGTCGTAGTGCCACTTCCACTGGTAGCCGGTAATCTTGATGGTCAGATCCGGCTGGCTGGTATCGTCCATCTTGATGAGCAGGCCCGCAGCCGGGATCGTCATGGCAACCAGAATGGCGAAGGGAATAATGGTCCAGATCAGCTCGACCGTCGTGTTTTCGTGGAAATTGGCCGCCTGCGCCCCAGCCGATTTGCGAAAGCGCACGATCGAATAAATGACCGCACTGAAGACGAGCAATCCAATTCCCACGCAGATCCAGAACATAGTCATGTGCAGATCGTGCACGCCGCGACTGACCTCTGTCACACCTACGGGCATGTTGTATCGAAGATCGGCCTGAACCCCACCGGACCCTGCACCGATCAACAAGGCTGCCAAGGCCTTCAACAGCCCTTTTGCGCGCCTGCCTTCACCTTTCATACCACTTGCACTCCGTCAGCCTGTTTGGGGGCTCGTACCCACGCAGACCCCGACCCAATGACTTGTTTCAACCGATCCGCCAATTGCCGACGATCGGCCTCTCTCAAACCCCGACCCAGTTCGAGCCGCAGGTTGCGGCAAACCAGCCACAGCCGCGAAGGCTCGACCTCGACGTCCAGCATGACCCGCGACCAGGCCTGTTCGAAGACCGCAGTGTGCTGCGGCCACCGAAACCCCGATTCGATGCTGATACGACCCGATTCGATGCGGACGACTTCCCGATAAGCGTTGCGGCGCAGGCAGTGCCTCAAGGTCAGAATGACTGCCAGACTCTCCAATCCCGCAAAGGGAAGAATCGGCCAGAGCCCCGCCACGAAGGCCCACAACGCACTGGTGACCACAGGGAGGCAGGCAAGAGCGCCGAAAACCCATGCAGTGCAGGGCGTCAGAGACCCATCGGGCGCAATGACACAGCAAAAAGGCCGTTCCCCGCCAGGATTTCGGGAGTCCATCGACACCCCCCTCATGAAACCGCCAGGATTATGCGTCCGACCGAGCCCGCACTGCCGGACGCAAATGCGTCGTGAAAAGCCCGGGAAGATTAATTGATCGAGATCATCGTCGCAAGGGAGATGGCACCGGCGGGCAGCACTTCACCAGACAAAGCCGCATTCATTCAGGAAAAACGACCATCAACAAGGACTGCCTCGGCTGGCGCGCCGTTGGGCACGATGCCGAGGCAGGGCGCCGGCATTCTGGCCTGCAGGGTCCGCAGATTGCCATCCATCGCTGCCATGTCGGGCTGCACGGCATTGGCCACCCAGCCACAGAGTCGCGGTCCAATGGCTTCGGCCGACAGCAGGGCGTGATTGATACAACCCAAGCGCATGCCCACGACCAGAATCACGGGCAGATCGAGCATCGCGGCCAGATCGGCCATGTCCCAATCCTCCCCCAAGGGCACGCGCCAGCCGCCGGCGCCCTCGACCACGACGGCATCGGCCCGCGCGCTCAGTGCGGCGAAAGCACGCAGGATGGGCTCGGGGCGGATGGCGACGCCGACCTCACGCGCCGCCAGATGCGGCGCAATGGGCGGCACGAAGGCATAGGGGTTAACGGTCTCGTAGGAGACATCGACAGTTCCCGCGTCGCGAAGCGCCAGGGCATCGGCGTTGCGGAGCCCGTCCATGGAGACTTCGCAACCGGTCGCCACCGGCTTGAAGCCGGCCACCTGCAGGCCGCGGCCGGCCAGGAGGCGCAACAGGCCGCACGCGACATGGGTCTTGCCGATCTCGGTATCGGTCCCGGTGACGAACCAGCCCCGCGCCGCCATGACGTCAACCCTCCGCTGACTTGCGGCGCAGGCTCGACAGCGGCACGTGCACCTCGCCGTCATGGCGAACCCTGGGGGACCGCTCGGGCGCCCAGGCGTGC
The DNA here is from genome assembly GCA_035573755.1 of Candidatus Acidiferrales bacterium. Classification (GTDB taxonomy): domain Bacteria; phylum Pseudomonadota; class Gammaproteobacteria; order UBA5335; family UBA5335; genus Macondimonas. The sequence continues at coordinate 18,961 of DATLZY010000051.1, read as the reverse complement.
CCGTAGACCAGTTCCATGCTGAGCGGCAGCGACGGACCCGGATGTTGCGCCCGGTAGTGCCGCTGCATGGCCTCGAAGTGTGCCCGGCCGGTCAATCCGCGGCGCCGGGCGATGAGACCATTGCCCCAGCCGGCCTGGCGCAGATCGCCGAACAGGGCCGGAAAATCCGGGTAGGTGAAGCACAGTCGCTCCACGTCCATCACCGGATCGGCGAGCCGCGCCCGCACCAGCGCGTCGCCGACATCGTGCATGTCGAGGAAAGGATGCACATGTGGCTCATCGTCCACCGCCGCCCAGGCGCGGCGGAATTCCTGCAGGGTATCCGGCCCCAGGGTGGTGAACAGGAACAGCCCGCCCGGCCGCAGGATGCGCGCCACCTCGTTGAAAACCGGCGCCGGGTCGCTGAGCACCGCCAGCATGAGATTGGAAAACACCAGATCCACGCTCGCGCTGGCCAGCGGCAAACGCGGCACGTCGGCCTGCACGGCGAGCGGGCGCTTCTTCCAGAACGTCAACCGCATCCGACGCAATGGCGCGAGCAGCGCCCGATCGACATCCAGCGCCACCACGCGCGCCTGCGGGTAGCGGCGCTCGAGAGCGCGTGTGCCCGCGCCGGCCGCGCTGCCCAGATCAACCACCCAACGCGGTTCCAAGCGCATGTAGTCGAGCCGCTCCAGCAAGCGGCTGCGCGCCTCGGCAAGCAGGACACTGTGCGGGAGCCCGCCGACTGCGCGCGCATACCGCCGCCGCATGGCGCGGTCATCGAGCCGGTGCGCGGCCAGGCGCCAGTCCTCGGGATGATCAGCCATGCCGCGACAGCCTCCTCATGCGCGCGCGTCCCAACAACGGCCCAGCGCTTCGAGCAGACCGTCAACCTGCGCCGGCGTATGCGCGGCCGAGAGCGTGATGCGCAGCCGCGCCGTGCCGGCCGGCACCGTCGGCGGCCGGATCGGTGTCACCCAATAGCCGGCCTCCAGCAAGCGCGCGCCCAGGGCCATGGCGCGCGTGGCATCGCCGACCAGCAGCGGTTGGATCGGTGTCGTGGAGTCCATGAGCGGAAGTCCCAGCCGCTCGGCCCCGGCACGGAAGCGCATGACCAATTCGGTGAGACGCTCGCGTCGCCAGCCGTCGCGCCGCGCCAGCGCCAAGGCCGTCCGTGTCGCGGCAGCCAAGGCAGGCGGCGGTGCAGTGGTGTAGATATAGGTGCGCGCCCGCTGCACCAGGTACTCGATCAGCATCTCGCTGCCGGCCACGAAGGCGCCAAAGGTCCCGAGCGCCTTGCCCAGGGTCCCGACGTAGACCGGAACATCGGCCTCGGACAGGCCGCAATGCGCCACCGTGCCCGCCCCGTCCCCCAGCACGCCGAAGCCGTGCGCGTCGTCGACCACGAGCAGCGCCTGGCGCCGCGCTGCCAGCGCGGCGAGCGCCGGCAGCGGCGCGAGCTCGCCGTCCATGCTGAACACCGCATCGCTGACGATGAGCGCAGGCCCAGGCGCCGCCGCCATCGCCGTCTCGAGCGCGTCCACATCGCCGTGCGTGTAGCGCTGCATCCGCCCCCGCGACAGCCAGCCGCCGTCGAGCAGGGAGGCGTGGTTCAGCGCGTCCTCGAAGACGACATCGCCCGGCTCGGTCAGCGCGTTGATGACGCCCATGTTGGCCATGTAGCCGGTGGAGAACAGCAGCGCCCGCGGCCGCCCCACCGCCTCGGCCAGATCACGCTCCAGCGCCACGTGCTCCGGATGATGCCCGCTGATCAGGTGCGCCGCGCCACTGCCGGTGCCGTAAGCCGTCGCAGCCTGCGCCAGAGCCGCCGCCACCTCGGGATGGTCGGCCAGCCCCAAATAGTCGTTGCTGCAGAACACGAGGCAATCCCGCCCGGCCAAACGCGCCTGCACCCCCACGCGCCGCTCGAGCGTGCGCGGCCGGCGATACAAGCCCTGCGCATGGCGCTCGGTGAGCCCCTGCTCCCAGCGTTGCCGGAAAGGCGCTGCAGCGCTCACGCCGAGGCCACCTCGGTCACCTCGTTCTCGGGGTACATCCCCAGACGACGCAGCAGCGCGAGGTCGGTGTCGCCATCAGGATTGGGCGTGGTCAGCAGCCGCTCGCCGTAGAAAATGGAGTTGGCGCCGGCCAGGAAACACAGCGTCTGCATTTCGGGACTCATGGTCGTGCGCCCCGCCGAGAGGCGCACGTGGGAACGCGGCATGAGGATGCGCGCCACCGCCACTACGCGGACGAAATCGAGCGGGTCGACCGCCTCGGCCGCCGCCAGCGGCGTGCCCTCGACGCGCACGAGCTGGTTGATGGGCACACTCTCCGGATGCGGCGACAGATTGGCCAGCGCGCGCAAGAGTTCCGCCCGGTCGCCCTCACCCTCGCCCATGCCGACGATGCCGCCGCAGCAGACCTTGATCCCGGCTGCGCGCACGTGCGCCAGAGTGTCGAGCCGGTCCTGGTAGGTGCGGGTGGAAATGATCTCGCCGTAATGCTCGGGTGAGGTGTCGAGATTGTGGTTGTAGTAGTCGAGCCCGCACTCGGCCAGATAAGCGGCCTGCTCGCTTTTCAGCATGCCCAGCGTGACGCAGGTTTCGAGCCCCAGCTCGCGCACCCCGCGCACCATCTCCCCCACCCGCTCCAGATCGCGCCACCGCGGGCTGCGCCAGGCCGCGCCCATGCAGAAGCGCGTGGCGCCGGCCTCGCGTGCGCGCCGCGCCGCAGCCAACACGGTCTCAAGGTCCATCAGTTTCTGCCGCTCCACGCCGGTATCGAAATGCACGCTCTGCGGGCAATAGGCGCAATCCTCGGGACAACCACCGGTCTTGATGCTGAGCAGCGTGCTGATCTGCACCGCGTGCGGATCGAAATGGCGCCGGTGCAGGGTTTGCGCGGCGAACACCAGATCCGGGAACGGCCAGGCGAAGAGCGCGCGGACCTCCGTGGCCGACCAATCGTGACGCGGCGCTTGCGCGAGAACGGAGGATACAGTGGGCATGAGCATTCCTTGGCGGCCGTCGGTGATGTCCGGCATCTTAAGCGCCCGTCGTCCGCTGTCAACCCAAACATCGGGTCATGGTTGACCGCGCCCGGCGATGGGCCGCCCGCTGGCTGCTGCCGTGGCGTTGCACGCTGTGCGGCGCGGCGGGTCTGCCGGGGCTCGATCTGTGCACCGCCTGCCACGCCGACCTGCCCTGGAACCTCCCCTCCTGTCCCGGTTGCGCCCAGCCGATGCCGCCGGGCACCTCCGATTGGCGCTGCGGCAGTTGTCTCGCCCATCCGCCGGCCTGGGACGCGGCCTTTAGCCCCCTGCGCTACGCCCTGCCGGTGGACACGCTGATCCAGCAACTCAAGTTTCAAGGCCAATTGGCGCGGGCGCGCCTGCTCGGGGATCTGATGGCCGCGACCCTCGCCTCGTCGCGGCGCACACCCTGGCCCAAGGCACTGATCCCCGTCCCACTGCATCCCACCCGCCTGCGTGAGCGCGGCTTCAACCAGGCGCGTGAACTCGCGCTGCGTCTGGCGCGGCTGCCAGGCGTGCGGCTCTGCGATGACCTTGCCCGACGCACGCGGGCCACGCCGCCACAGGTGGGCCTGACCGCCGCCGCGCGGGCGCGCAACCTGCGCGGCGCCTTCGCGGTGGATGGCGCGGTGCCCGATCACGTGGCCCTGATCGACGATGTCCTCACCACCGGTGGCACGCTCACCGCCCTGAGCCTTGCCCTGCGTGCGGCCGGGGCGAGCCGCATCGAGGTGTGGACCGTGGCGCGCAGCGCGCCCGATCCTCAGGAAACGAGATAGCTTGCGAGGATGCCGAGGAACACCACGCCGCCGACCCAGTTGTTGTTGCGAAACGCGGCGAAAGATCCCGCCCGATCGCGCGCGCGCATGAGGAATTGTTGCCACACGAACAGCGCCGCCACGCCGATGAGGGAGACAAAATACGGCCAGGCCAGGTCCGCCCGCCGGCCGATAAGCACCAGCGCGAGCAGCATCAGCGCCTGCAGCGCCGCCAGAATCGGCCGGTCGAGCTCGCCGAACAGGATGGCGGTGGATTTGACGCCGATCTTGAGGTCATCGTCGCGGTCCACCATCGCGTACTGGGTGTCGTAGATCACGGCCCACACCACCGCGGTGAGGAACACCAGCCAGGCGAGCGGCGGCGGAAACTGCCCGGTCTGGCCGGCCCAGGCCATGGGGACCGCCCAGCCGAAGGCCATGCCCAGATAGACCTGCGGCAGATAGGTGTAGCGCTTCATGAGCGGATAGGTCGCGGCGAGAAAGGCGCCGCCAAAGGCCAGCAGCAGGGTCATGCGGTTGCACAGCAGGGCCAGCACCAAGGCGATCGCCATCAACAGGCCAAACAGCGCCAGCGCCTCTTGCGGATAAACCCGCCCCGCCGCCAGCGGCCGATCGCGCGTGCGCTCGACGAAGGGATCCACATGCCGGTCGAGGTAGTCGTTGATGACGCAGCCCGCCGAGCGCATCACCCACACGCCGGTCACGAACACCGCCACCACGCCGGCGTCCGGACGCCCGTTGCCCGCCAGCCACAGCGCCCAGAGCATGGGCCACAGGAGCAGCAGCGCGCCGATCGGCCGGTCCCAGCGCATCAGCAGCGCGTATTGCCACAGGCGCGCCCGCACCGTCGGCGCATACACCGCCCAGCGCGCACGCCAGTGCAGGACGCGGGTGGTCATCGAAACGTCGGAAGAAGAGGGCTCCGATTTACGCATGCAGAATGTCCAGGGCAAGAGGCAAAAAGAACTCGCAGACCACGACCGGCGCGCCCGGCAGATGAAACAGCGAACGCCGTCCCCACAGAGCGCCCGGCGGGACCGCAAGGCCGCGGCTCATGGCCAGGTGCAGCGGCGAACCGGGCCGGAGGCAGCCGATATCCAGCGGGCCGCGCTGCACGCCGCGCCGGGTGAACAGCAGCTCGCCGAGCGGCCGGCTGCCCAGATGGGTCAGGTCCCGCCACGGCCCGCGCAGCGCCGCGCGGGGCAAGAGACTGCAGGCATAGACGATCGGCCGGCCGTTACAGCAAAGATAGACCTCCCGCCACCGCACCGGTGCGCCGACGGGAAGCCGCATCACCGCCGCCTCGCGCCGGCGCAGCCGCCGCGGCGTCTCGGCAAGCACCTGCACGGAAAATGCCGCGCCGCAGCGCGCGCGCAATCGCGCCGTCAGCGACCCGGCCGGGAACAGCACGGTCTGCCAAACGTGCGGCACCCGCAACCGCGCCGCGGCCAGATCATGCCAGCACACGGTGTCCATGCCGCATCGTATAAGCATTTGGGCTTCAGGCGCCGGCATACCGCTCCGCCTGCCGCTGCCACAGCCCGATCAGGCGCTCCGCCAGCGCCGGCGCCTCAGTCAGCAGGCGATCGGCCTCGACCTGTGCCTCGATCATGAGATCGGCATCGGCCACGGGATCAGCCACCCGCCAGCGCCGCTCGCCGGTCTGGCGGGTCCCCAGCCATTCGCCCGCGCCGCGCAGCTCCAGATCCCGCCGAGCGATCTCGAAGCCGTCCTGCACCGCACGCAGGGTTTCCAGGCGCTCGCGCGCCGTCTGCGACAGCGGTCCCTCGTAGAGCAACACGCAGTTGCCCGGCGCCGCGCCGCGGCCCACCCGGCCGCGCAGCTGGTGCAACTGGGCCAGCCCGAAGCGCTCGGCGTTTTCCACCACCATCACCGTCGCCCGCGGCACATCCACCCCGACCTCGATCACGGTGGTGGCCACCAGCACGTCGAGCTCCCCTTGCGCGAACGCCGTCATGACTGTCTCCCGCTCCGGCGGTGCCAGACGGCCATGGATCAGCCCCAGCCTCAGGGTTGGGAAATCGGCGCGCAGCTGCTCGTACAAACGCTGCGCCGCCTCACCCTGCGCCTGCTCATTGTCCTCGATCAGCGGGCAGACCCAATAGACCTGCGCGCCCGCACGGCAGGCGGCCTCGACCCGCTGCGCCACCTCCGCGCGCCGACTCGCCGGCAGGACCACGGTGCGGATGCCGGCACGCCCCGGTGGCAGCGCGTCGATCACCGACACATCCAGATCCGCGTACAGCCCCATGGCCAGCGTGCGCGGGATGGGCGTCGCCGTGAGCACGAGCTGATGGGGCGTGAGATCGCCGCCTTTTTCCTGCAGCGCCAGCCGCTGCTGTACGCCGAAGCGATGTTGCTCGTCGACCATGACGAGGCCTAAGCGCGCGAAGCGCAGCCAGTCCTGAAACAGGGCGTGGGTCCCGACCACCAGAGTGGGTTCCCCGGCCGCAAGACGCGCCGCCACCGCCCGCCGCGCCGACGCACCGCTGCGCCCCAGCAGCGCCAGCGGTTCGAGACCAGCCGGACCGAACCAGCGCCGGAAATTGCGCAGATGCTGCTCGGCCAACAGCTCGGTCGGCGCCATCAGCGCGACCTGCCAGCCCGATCCCAATGCGATGGCGGCAGCCAGCGCCGCCACCGCCGTCTTGCCCGAACCCACATCGCCCTGCACCAGGCGCAACATAGGCACCGGCCGGGCCAGATCGGCACGCACCTCGGCCAGCACGCGCGCCTGCGCTGCGGTGAGCGCAAAGCCGAGCGCGGCCTCGACGCGGGCAGCCAGCCCCTCGCCATCCTCGAGCACCGGCGACCGCCTGGACTGCGTCCAGCGCCGGCGCCGGCGCAGCACCAACTGGTCGGCGAGCAGTTCCTCCCATGCCAATCGACGACGGGCCGGATGTCGCGGCGCGGCCAGTGGCGCAATCGCGTCGGGTGGCGGCGCATGGATCAGCTCAAGTGCTTCGGGCAGTGCCATCAACCCCAGCACGTGCAAGCGTGCGGGCGCGAGTGTTTCGGTCAAGCCCAGTTCCGGCAGGCACGCGAGCAAAGTCCTCACTGCCCGGCGGAGGCGGTCCTGCGACACGCCTGCCACCGTGGGATAGATCGGCAGCGCCCGCTCGGGCAAGGGCTCATCCACACGCACCACCCGACACTGCGGATGGGTCATCTCCAGACCGTACAGCCCGGCACGGACCGGCCCGTGACACCGCACCCAGACGCCCGGCTGCCAGCGCGCCCGCTGACCCGGATGCACCTTGAAAAAACGCACGTCGAGGATGCCGCGACCATCGTCCAGCCGCAGCCACAGTCCGGGCTTGCGGCCGCTCAAAGGCCTCGCTTGCACGATACGTCCCTGCACTAAAGCCGCATTGGTGGGCCGCAGCGCGTGCAAGGGCGTCAGGCGCGTGTGGTCTTCATAGCGCAGCGGAAGATGGAACAGCAGTTCATGCGGGCCGGCAAACCCCAAGCGCGCGAGCAGCGACGCCAAGGCGTCCCGGGCGGCTGCGGGCTGGGCCGCCTTGGCCGCGCGACTCAGATCCGGCACACCGCGTCGATTTCGATCGCAGCGCCGCGCGGCAGCGCCGCGACGCCGACGACGGCGCGCGCCGGATAGGGCGCCGTGAAGCAGGCCGCCATCACCGCATTGACCGCGGCGAAATGGGACAGATCGGTGAGATAGACGGTGAGCCGGACGATGCGATCCAGATCGCTGCCGCCGGCCCGCGCCACCGCCGCGAGATTGTCCAGCACCCGGCGCGTCTGCGCCTCAATGCCGCCGCCGACCAATTCACCGCTGTGCGGGTCGAGCGGGATCTGGCCGGACAGAAACAGCAGTTCCCCGGCACGCACGGCCTGGCTGTAAGGGCCAATGGCCGCCGGCGCATCGGGTGTGGACACCGTTTCGCGAGGCATAGTAACGCTCCGGGATGAGGACAATCGATGGAAGGCGCCAGACTCAGGCCTTGCTGCGGCTGACGCGGATCACACAAGGCATCGCGTGCAGATGGCGCAAAATGCGCGCCAGGTGCAGGCGATCGCGAACGGTGATGGTAAACACCAGAGACGAGGTATGGCCATATTTCTCGTCGACCGTGACATGCTCGATGTTGGTATCCATGCGCGCCATCTCGGCGGTGATCTGCGCCAGCACGCCGCGCTGGTTGGCCGCTTCCATGCGGATCTCGACCGGGAATTCGCGCTCGGGGTGGCTTTCCCACTGCACGTCGATCCACTTGTCGGGGTGCTTGCGGTATTCATTGAGATTGCGGCAGGTCTGGGTATGGATGACGATGCCGCGTCCGCTGCTGAGAAACCCTAAGATGCGGTCACCGGGGATGGGATGACAACAGCGACCGAGCGTCACCACCATGCCCTCGGTGCCGCGGATGGTCAGCGCCTCGTGCGCCTGATCCGCGGGCAGCGCATCGGCATCGACGCCCGCGCCGGCCTCCTGGGCCAGACGCCGCGCGACCAGCGGCGCCATGTATTCGCCCAGACCCAAGGCCTCGAACAGGGCCTCGCGCGTACTGACCCCCATATGCGCCAGCACCTGCTGCCAAACCGTGTCCTGGATTTCATCCAGCATGAGCCTGTAGGTGGACAGCGCCCGTTCCAGCAGGCGACGGCCGAGCGCTGCCGCCTCGTCGGCCTTCAGGTGCTTGAGGTAATGGCGGATGCTGGTGCGCGCACGCGCGGTGGTGATGAAGTTGAGCCAAGCCGGGTTGGGCTGGACCGACTCGGAGGTGAGGATCTCGACGGTTTGGCCGTTGCGCAGCGGCGTGCTGAGGGGAACGATGCGCCGATCTACCTTGGCCGCTGCGCAGCGGTTGCCGATGTCGGTGTGCACCGCGTAGGCAAAGTCGACGGGCGTCGCACCGACCGGCAGGCGCATGATCCGGCCCTTGGGCGTGAAAACGTAGATCTCGTCGGGAAACAGGTCGCCCTTGACGCTTTCCAGGAACTCCACCGAGCTGCCGACGCGTTGCTGCATCTCCATGATGCTGTGCATCCACTCCCGCGCCCGATCCTGCGTACCGCCCGGCGCCGCATGTTCGGTGAAGGGATACTGCCAGTGCGCCACCACGCCGACCTCGGCCAAAAGGTCCATCTCACGGGTGCGGATCTGCAACTCGATCGGCACGCCATGCGGCCCGAACAGCACGGTATGCAAGGACTGGTAGCCGTTGGCCTTGGGGATGGCGATGTAGTCCCGAAACCGCCCGGGCACCGGCTTGTAGACCGCATGTGCAATGCCCAGCGCCCGGTAGCAGTCATCGACACGTTCGACCTGGATGCGGCAGGCATAGAGGTCGGTCAGTTCGCTGAAGGTCGTCTCGCGGTTGCGCAGGCGCAGATAGAGGCTGTAGAGATGCTTGTCGCGCCCCGTCACCTGCGCCCCGACGTGCTCGCGGGCCAGCGCGCTCTTCAGCGCTGTTTCCACCTGATCCAGTACGCGCTTGCGATTGCTGCGGGCACGCTCGACCACCTCGGCCAGCACCCGGTAGCGGAAGGGATGCAGCGCCGCGAAGCTGAGATCCTCGAGTTCGATACGCAGCGCATTCATCCCCAGCCGGTTGGCGATCGGCGCATACAGGGTGAGGGTTTCGCGCGCGATGCGGCGGCGCTTGTCAGGCCGCATCACGTCCAGCGTGCGCATGTTGTGCAGCCGGTCGGCCAGCTTGATGAGCATGACGCGGATGTCCTGCGACATCGCCAGCATCATCTTGAGAAAGCTTTCGGCCTGCGCTTCGGCCTTGGACTTGAATTGGATTTGAGTCAGCTTGCTGACCCCATCGACCAATCCAGCGACCTCCGCATCGAATAGGTGGGCGATGTGTTCCTTGGCGGTCGGCGTGTCCTCGATCACATCGTGCAGCAAGGCCGCCATGATGCTGCGGTGGTCCAGGCGCATCCCGGCCAAGATGCGCGCCACCGCCACGGGATGGGAGATGTAGGGCTCGCCATTGAGCCGGACTTGCCCGGCATGCGCATGCATGCCGAATTCGCAGGCACGGATCACATCGGCGATCTGGTTCCCGTCCAGATAGCGCCGCAGTTCGAGGATCAGATCCGAGAAACCCGTGATATCCCGCAGTTCGACGGACCCATCCCGATCGAGACGCTCGCTGACATCCAGAGACATGGGCCGAGGCCTGGACGGCCCCCTCTTACAGTTCGTCCGCCGCCGCGATTCCCGACGTCGGCTCGGGCAGGATCATGTCGCCGGGTTCCAGATCGTCGATCGCGACGATCTGCGGGAATTGCTTCACCAGCGGGATGTCTTTTTCCTTCAGGATTTCGGGAGTCACATCGCCATGCGCGATCTCGCGCAAGGCCAGCACCGTCGGCTTGTCGTTGTTCCACTCCTGAAACGGCTTAGCGCCGCGCACGAGCTGTCGCGCCCGCTTGGCCGCGACCAGCACCAACTGAAACCGGTTGTCCACATTCGACAGACAGTCTTCGACCGTTACTCGGGCCATGAATCAAGTCCTCCTCATCCACCCGTGCGGGCGAATGTCGATGAATCTGCATCCCGATCCGTGCGCCCGGCCCATGCCGTGTCGCCCGATTCGGCTTTGGGTTCGAGTGTATTCCATGCCGGCGCCTCAGGCCAGCAGATCAGCCAGCCAGGTCGCCCGCCGCGCCGCCTGCAGCGCCGTCCGGCAGCGTGCTGCGCGCACGATGGCCTGCAACTCGGCCAGCGCCACATCGAAGGCATCGTTGACCACCAGATACTCGAATTCGCCGTAGTGGCGCATCTCCGCCACCGCCAGCGCGAGCCGGCGCTCGATCACCTCGGCATCATCAGTGCCCCGCCCGCGCAGCCGGCGTTCCAGCTCGACGCGCGAGGGCGGCAGGATGAAGATACTGACGCACGCCGGCATCAGCGTGCGGATCTGGCGCGCACCCTGCCAATCGATCTCCAGAATCACATCCTCGCCCGCCGCAAGCCGCGCCTCGACCGCCGCGCGGCTGGTCCCGTAGCTGCGCCCGAAGACTTCGGCATGTTCCAGAAACGCGTCCTCGGCCACCATGCGCCGGAAGGTCTCCGGATCGACGAAATGGTAATCGCGGCCATCCACCTCCCCCGGCCGCGGCGGCCTTGTCGTGTGCGACACCGAAAAGCGCAGCCCCGGATCGGCCGCCATCAAGGCCTGCACCAGACTGGTCTTGCCGGCCCCCGAAGGCGCCGCGATGACGAACAGATTCCCGCTGCTCATTTCCTTATCCTTCGATCATGAAACCATCGGCTCTGCCCGCCCGATCCGGCTGATCCACCGACGCACACTGATCCACCGCCACGACGGCCGACGCGCCGCTGGCGCCGATCGCGGCGCAAAGTATCCCACAGACCATTCAATCCGACTGGCACCCTGTGCCGAACGACCCCCTCACGCCGTCGCGACTGGCATCCATGATGTGACAGCGGGCTCCGAGCACGGCACGCCGACACCACCGCAACCGGGTCGTTTTCGCCCCCTACGGCGTCATGTCAGCAATCACTGCCAAAAACTGCGCCCCGTAGCGCTCCAGCTTGGCGGCGCCGACGCCGCAGCGCACCAGCGCCGGCACCTGGTAGCAGAGCGACTTGCCGCCGCCCGTTGGCATGATCACCAGCGCATCGCCGCCCGCCACCACCTGATCGATAATCGCCGCCTGCGCGCTGCGGAAGGCGTGGTAGCCGAAGACGCGGGTGAGGATGTCGAGCGGGCTGGCGGATGTCATGGGTCCTGGGCGACCTCCGGCACATCACCACCGCGAAACACATGGGCCCGATGCCAGGCCAGGTAGGGCGCGTGCGCCGCACTCAGCCGCGTGAGCCGCAAGCTCGGGTTCAGACCGAGGATGGCGACCGCACTGGCCGGCAAGGCCGGCGAAATCTCGATGCGGCCGGTGGCGTCGAAGGCGATGAAGCCCTGATCGAAGGCGGCATCCAGATGCGCGGCCAGCAGCAGGCCGTTGTGCACGTCGAGCCGCTCGGCGTCGGTGGCGTCTTTCCACGGCTTGGCGTGACTGGCGCGCAGCAGCTGCGGCACGTCCAGCCCGCTGATGGCGCAGCGCCCGCCCCAGTAGTCCAACAAACCCTGCCGGAACAACGCCTGCCCGCGCCGCTGGCGCACCAGCGCCTCGGCCTCGGTGCGGTCGATGTCGGCCGCGGCGCGTTGGTATTCCACGAGCAGCGCGTCCGGCAGCGTGCGCTCCAGCACCCGCGCGCGGTGCAGCAGCGTCAAGAGCTCGCTAGCCGAGGCCACCTGCCGCGCGCCCGCCGCGCCACTTGGCAGCGGCCCGCTCCACGGCGCGCCAAGGGGTAGCTCCGCCAGCACGTCACCGCGCGACAGGGCGGCGACCAGCGCCTCGTCCTGCCCGCGCAGCCACAGCTCAAGATCGCGGCCCGGCACGGCAAACGCCAGCCAGCCGTCGGCCTCGCCCAGCTCCCCCGCAAAGCCGGCGTCGTTGGCGAGCTTGGTGAGGAGAATGGGCGAGGGGTGGGTCATGTGGGCAGGGCAAGGCGGTTGTGCGCCGGGGCACGGCGGCGCCAGTGGGTGTCGATGGCCTGGACGAAATCGGCGCGCACCAGCTTGGCCCGCGCTTCACACCAGTCGCCAACGTCATGGCGCAGCACGAAGCCTTCGACGTGCGGCGCGCCAAAGGCCGATGGTGCTTCCTTGAGCAAGCGTTCGAGCGCCGGCAGCGTCAGCCGGCCACGTGCGACCTCGGGTACCTGCGCAATGCCGACGCGCTGCAGCAGTGCATTGCGCCGCGCCTGGCTCCAAAAGCGCCCGCTGGTGCGATCGTAGACATCAAAGCCGATGAACCAGTCTGGCAGTGCGGTGTAGGCGATGCTGTGCGTGAAGGCGCACCATTCGCCGAACAAGATCAGCTCGGGCGTCAGCACGGCGCGCAGTGCGGCCTCATGCTGCGCCAGCCAGGCCGCTAGCCGCGCGAACTGGCCGGCATGGGGCTCGTAGAGGTACTGGCCGCGGTTCTGGGCGCGCAGGCTGCCATCGGGGGCCAGCGACAATCCCAGGTTGGCGCCGTCGAGCTTTTCCTCCACCACCACCTCGCCGGCCAGCAGCGCTTGAGCTGCGCCGGGCGCGAGCACCTTGTCGTCGCGCGGCGTGCCTGGGCCTAGCCAGGCCAGGTGCGGCGTGTGGGGGAAGCGAAAGAAGTCGGTCATACCGGTCGCTCAACGACGCTGCTTTGCGGCATGTTTCTGCCTTGACCACGCCTCGATGATCGGCTCCAACTGCATCTCATGTGCGGTCAGCGCATCTTCCCAATCGTGCCAGTCCGTATCGCCGGCAAAGGCAATGCAGCATTCGCCGAACATCGCATGGGCCGCCAAGGCTGCCGCTACCATTTTCCGGTCTGCAAAATCATGGACGACTGCAGCGAGCGTTTCCGGCAAAACACCATACCCATCGGCGTCGTATTCGATGTCGACGTCGTCCACTGACGCCGTGCTCCACTTATGTAAGACAACTTGAATGCCGTAATCGTTAAAGCCGAGCTTGCTGTTGTATTCTTCATAAATGCGCCCGTCACCATCAAGCACCAGGCGCGAGTCGCTTTGCTCGAACTTGTACAGCCACTCCCAGACGGTTTTGCGTAACTTGGGATCCTCCGGGGTAGCGTCAATATCCTTAGGGTGCTTGGGATCTGCTGCGCTGGCAGCAATCAGCACATTGGTGTCCACTACGTAGCGGGCTTTCATTGCGCGCCCTTTTTCTGGCGCTCGAACATCAGGCGCGCCTGCTCGCGTGTCTCACCCAAGGCGTCGCCGAAAAATCGGTCTGGCCAATTTCTTATCCTACCGAACTCATCGAGTTGCAAGGCGCGGATCTGGGCTGACTTGTCCCCGCGCTCGACGAAGTAGAGCGCCACATCGTCGGTTGAAACAGTTTGTCTTGCTACCAGAGTTTGCATGCGCCGGAACAAATGTTCCGAGTGCGTTTCCACAATAAACTGCACCTTACGCTGCTGACTGAGTTCGACAAACAGCTCGGCAAGCACCGACTGCGCCAGCGGGTGTAGGTGAATTTCAGGCTCTTCCAATATGATCGTGCTGCCTTTGGGTGCAAAGTAGGCCACCACCAGCACTGGCAGCACCTGCGACACACCAATCCCTACGTCGCGCAGATTGCAGGCGACGCCGTCACTGTAGATCACCAACTCATAGCGGTTGGATCGCCCTTGCTGGCGCACCTCCAGTTTTTCGGCCACTTGCATTTCCGCGAGCCACTTGGAAACGCCTTCCACGATGACGTTCTGTTCCTCGCCTTTCAGTAACGAGCTGGCCAACAGCGCATCGATCGCTGCGCGGCCGTCACTGCCCAAGTCGCCGGGCTTGGTCTTGTTCCAGGGATAGTCGCGCTCCGGCTTGCGGCGTAGCGGCCCCAGATAGCTGATGCCCTCCAGCTCCCGGCGGATGGCGAGGCTCAAGTCACCGGCCAACTGCCCATCCTGACCGAGTTTCGCGATCACATCCGCAGGCAGTGCAATCGATCGCTCTGGGGCGCAGTCACGACCCTTCATACGCGGCTGGGATTCATCGTCCACCAGAATGGAATAAGCGCCCTTGTCGCGCCGCACGGCCTGAAAACGCCGCGATCCCATATGCAGCTTCAGAACCTGTACCGCCACACTGCCGGACGAGGTTTTTCCATAACTGCACTCAAATCCACCTTCTTTGATGCGTGCGTGGTCATCGCGCTTGAAGTCGAGCGCAATCGTAAATTGCCGCGGTGATGCGGCCGCGTGGTTTAACACATCGTCAAAGCTGCCGAAGTTGAACAGGTCGTTAACCTCATCCCCGCCCAGATTGAGGTGCACCGTGCGGTCGGGCGACTGCACGGTCTGCTTGAGCAGCAGCAGGCCCTGGATCAGGGAGGACTTGCCTGAGGAGTTGGTGCCCAGCAACATGGTCACGGGCTTGAGCGCCAGCTCGCCGGTATCGCGCCAGGCTTTGAAATTGACGAGTCGCAGTCGGGTGAACATCAGCGCAAATCTCCGGTTTCCAATCGATCCCAGGCCGCGAGGACCAGGCGCTGGGTGCGGTATTCGCCGTATTGGCGGATTTCTTTTTCTTTGAGCACGCGGAAGGTTTCGGACGGGTAGTCGGGGCCCAGCACTGCGCTGGGGTCGAGCAGGTAGCGCAGTTCATCGCGCGTGAGGCCGTAGAGCCGGGCGTAACAGGCGTCGAGCTCGGCGCGCAGCTCGGCGCGCCGCGCGGGGTCCCAGGGGAAGGGCTGGCCGCGGGCGGGCTGCGGGCGCGGGTCGAAGGCCGGGTTTTCGGCCACGAGGTCGTCGTAGAAGGGTTTGAGGTCGAAGGCGGTGTAGGTGAGCTCCAGCACGCGCGGGACGATGAAGGCCAGCGCCTCGGGGGTGTAGGCGGTGGGGGGCAGGACTGGGAACTGCTTGAAGTAGCTGTAAGTCAGGTGAGTACCACCGACCTTCTGGCGTGCGATGAAATCGAGAATCAGTGTATTCAGGTTGGCGATGAGAGCGGCTTGAACCGTAGCCGATCGATAGGTCGGTCCCGACGCATCGAGCTTTTCGGCAGCAAACCAGATCGGCAGCGTGTGACCGACGCCGACTCGAGGAAACACCGCCGCAATCACCGTGCGCTCGTCGGTAGAACGGCAGATGTCCCGCCAGCCCATCAGCCAGCCGCGCTGCCATCCCTTGTCTTGCAGCCGCGCCTCGACCTCGGCGCGCTCGACCCAGTAGCGCGGGGTGACGGTGTAGTCGGGGCGGGCCTTTTCGGCCGCGGTGCTGTCGCGGGCGCCGTCGGCTTCGTCGTCGGTCAGCTTGGCCTGCGCGCCGGCGTAGGTGGCCCAGCGGTGGTCGAACTGGTGGATCATCTTGGCTTCGTACAGCGGCACCGGGTCGGCCAGCTCGCTGCGCCGGGCGGCAGTGCGGAACAGGTAGCTACTCGTGTTCATCATGAACATGAGCATGAACGAGAGGCCCCACGGATTGCCATCCGACCGCGTCTCGTCCCACAGCACCGGCACGCGGCGGTAGATCTTTTTGGTCAGTTCGGCGTCGGCCTGGCTGCGGAACACCGGGCAGGTGCGGGTGTTGGGGTTGAGGAGCGCGAATTCCGCGGGCGTCAGCGAGAAGCGGCGGCGCGCGTCCTTGAGCTGCTCTGGCGCGGTGAGGAAGAACGCAAGCTCCGCACGCTCGGCCTGGCCGAGGGTCAGCAGGCTGAACTTTTGTCGCGAGTCCACGGCGGGGAACAGACCGGCGCGGTTTTCAAAGTCGACCAGGCTCACCAGCCGGCCGTCGGCCAAATGGCGGAAAAACTGCTGAGTGAACGAATCGGTGGCGATGCCGCTCGGCAACACGAGACCGGATCTGGCGCCAGGCTTCAGCAAACAAAGCGCTGTTTCGGCAAACAGCGGCGCGAGGTTGATGCGGCCAAGGCTGGTCAGTGGGTATCGACCCGAGCCGTGGACAAACGCCTGTTTCGCGTGTGTTTCGTGCAAAGCCTCTTCGTAGGCTCGGAGCAGGTGCGGGTTGGAATTGGCCAAGCCAGCGATGAGCTTCTGTGCAGCGGCATGGTTCTGCGCATTGGCGATTGAGGGCGCCGAGGATGCAAAGAATTCACTCGGGGCAAGCTGCATCATTTCCCACGGCGGGTTGCCGAGCACGCAGTCGAAGCCGCCGCGGGCGAACACCTGGGCGAAGGCTTCGCGCCAATGCAGCACGTGGTGGGCGCGGGCGGTCTGGCGCGCGGCTTCGACGACCGCCTCGTCCACCGGCTGGCCGGTGAGCGCGCGCAGCAGGTGTTCGCCGGTGGGGACGCGCGCTTCGGTGTCCGGCCGCTTGGGGCTGAGGTAGGCGGCGAGCAGCAGGTCTTCGGCCAGGCCCGCCCGTTCCTGCTGTGCGCGCACGGCTTCATACGCGGCGCGTTTGGCGGCGATCTGCTCCAGCGTGTCGTCGGGCAAATCGTCGAGCGCGGCGAGCTCGGCGGCAACGGTGTGGCGGGCAAAGTCGAGCAGCGGCTGCGGGCCTTGCTCGGTCAGGCGCCCGAGCGCCTTGCGCGCCTCGCGGTTGCGCTTTTTGAGCCGCTCGCAGGTGGCCTTGTCGTCGCCGGTGAGCGGCTTGAAGGCCTCATCCGGGATGCCCTCGGCAAGACAAGCCGGGTCGAGCACGCCGAGCAGCGCATCGCCCAGCACCAGATGGGTGTCGAGGAAGGAGAGCGGCGCCTCGGGCGTCATGGCTTCGAGCCACAGGGCGATTTTGGCGAGCTCCAGCGCCATGGGGTTGCGGTCCACGCCAAACAGACAGTGCGAGACCACCTCGCGCAGCGCGCGGCGGTGCTCTGCGGCGCCCGGCTGGCCTTCGGCGCGGGCGCGCGCGAGATGCGCGGCCAGGCGCCGCGCGGCGGCGAGCAGAAAGTGGCCGCTGCCGACCGCGGGGTCGATGACGGTGATGGAGAGAATGGCGCCGGCTTCATCCTCCGGGCGCTCGGCCTTTTTCTGCGCGATGACCGGTTCGAGCGCCGAGTCGAGCAGCGCTTGTACCAGGCTGTCTGGCGTGTAGTAGCTGCCGGAGAGTTTGCGCGCGTTGCCGCGGCTCTCGTCGCTGCCGGCAAAGCTAAAGCTGGCCGCGCCCTCGTCGACCACCGGCACCAGTTCCAGCAGGCTTTCGTAAACGCTGCCGAGTTCCTCCGGCCCCATGTCGCGCCAGTTGACGCGCTCGGTGGCGCCGTCGCGGGCGATCCAGGCCAGCGCCCAGAGCGCGCCGAGCAGGTGGCGGTTCTGCAGGGCGGCGGCGTCGAGCTGCGGCGTCTGCTCATCACCGAACAGGCCGCCGAGTGCCGGCAGTGCCAGGCGCGGCTCGCCGCGGGCCAGACCGCGGAAGCTGACTTTCAGCGCGGCATACAGATCGGTGTGTGCATCGTGGGCGCTGTGGCGCACGGCGCGCTCGCGCAGGCGGCGCAGGCCGTAGCCGCGCGCGTACAGCGCCTGGGCGGCGGGGTCGCTGCCCGGCGGGTGCAGCAGGCCGCGCTCTTCCACCGTGAGCAGGAAGATCAGCCGGTAGACCAGGCGCAGCAGTTCTTGAAAGTAGCCGGCGGGCGTGAGGGCGCCTGTGGTGAGCGCGCCGCGCAGCGCCGCGTTGGCGGGTTCGGCGAGAAAGCCCTGGCCCAGCTCGCGCAGAGCGCGCTCGACGCCGCGCCGCAGCGCCTCGCGGGCGCGGATGCCGGCTTGCTGGCCGGCCTGGCGCCAGGCTTCGAGCGGGCAGTCGGCGGGGTCGCGCCCGGGCTGACCGAAGCGGCTTGCGTGCAGGATGAGCCAGAGCACGGAAAAATCGGCAAAGCGCTCTTCGGTGAAGATGCGCTCGAGGTCCGCCTCCAGCCAGGCCGGGCGGGTGAGGCTGGCGTTGTCGCGCGCCAGGCGCAGCGTGCGGCCGTTGCTGACGATTCCCCACAGCGCGGCATGGTCGGCGTTGAGGTATTCCTGCAGCAGGCCAAAGGGGCTGCGGCGGCGGCCGCCTTCGCCAAAGCGGGGGTGGCCCTCGTCCAGCCCTTCGCCCGGCGCGGCAATCAGGATCGGGATGTGGTGCTGCGCATGGCTGATGGGAAAGCTGCGCTCGCCCAGCACGATGGGCTCGGCGCGTTTTTCGAGCGCGTCGAAGCCGACTGTTTCGAGCAGTGCGGTGACGAAGCGCTCGGCCGCCGCCGGGCCGGGCGTGGCCAGCGTGGGCTGGAACTTGAGCCACTGCGCCTGGGCCATGCGCCAGGCGCGGGCGATCTCGTCGCGAAGGGCAAGGCCGGCCGGGATGGCGTAGTCGTCCGGCTTTTGCAGCGGCGCTTCGAGGTGGGCGACCTTGGCCAGCCATTCGGCGTTGAACAGGCCGCCTTCGAGCGCAAGGGCGTCGTAGGCGAGCGTGGCAGGCGTGCGGCGCGTCATGGCGAAACCGGCAACAGCACGTAGGTGGCGATCACGTCCAGCGGCAGCAGCGCGCGCACCTGGTAGTCGCCGCGGGCGCGGGCGGCGTCGCGCACCCGGCGGTGGTCGGCGAGCAGCGCCTGGGCACGCTCATGCGCCAGCGCCTGCAAGGCCGCCGCGTGCTCGGGCAGCGCTGCGAGCGCCGCGGCGATGAAGCGCTCGCGCGCGGCGGGGGCCAGCTC